>CABQOK010000092.1 GCA_902465755.1 uncultured Anaerococcus sp. | reverse complement strand
CACAGTATTTTCAGGATTTGATGATGATTTCTATAGAGCATATCTACAGGATATAGATAAGGATCCTGAAAGAGCTATGAGGCTTGAGTTTTATAGGCTTTACCTCTTACTGGTCCACTTACACAAGTTTGGAAATATGTATAGGTCATCGGTAGACCTATCCATGGAGAAAATCTTAGCAAAAAGTATGGAGAAGTAGGAATTTAAGATTTACTTGATAATAAAGATATTTTAATGATAAGCTGGCCTTGCCAGCTTTTTTGTGTCTTCATTTAAAATATAAATCCTACAAAGAAGTATAATGATATGAAGAAGATTTTGAAGGAGGGCTTATGAAGACTTATGATATAATTGACCTAATTGATGGTTTGCTCAAAGACTTGCAGGGTTTAGATAAGAAGTCTAGGAAGAAAACTTATAAGAGAAAACTAGGCAAGGTTGATTTTAATTTCACCATAGAAGATAAGAAAGAAGCAAGACCTAGGAAGGTTTCATATGATAAGTCAGATGATACCTATGATTTGGGCTTTTGGTCAGAGTATAAGGATCTTTTCGATAAACTTTCCTACAAGGAAAAAGAGATAAAACTTATAGGTCAAGTTAATCGTAGGTTCAATCAAGTTTGGTCCAATAAGTCTTCCAGAGACTTAGTCGTAGAAGCTTATTTGACCATTCTTAAAAAGGCCCTGGATAAAAAAAGCTTAGATACAGAAAAAATTAGAAAATACACAAGTCCCTATACCCTTTCTAAATCAATCCTTGAAGCACTCCTTCTTGTAACAGAGGAAAAATTTAGGGAATACTTTTGGATTTTTGTTAAAATAGATTCCAGTAAGCAAGTGGAAGTCTTGGAAAAAAATGACTCCAGGAACTTGATGGACTACTTCTTAAAAGAACTTGATTCTTTCTATAAGGAGGCTAACGTCTTAAAAAGAGAAGAAATTTTCGAAAACTATCTTATAGCAAATCCAAATAAATTAAAAGATTGGACGACCTATATTCTAGAAGCCGATATAAGTAAGCAAATAAGTTTCGTCGAAAGTAATAAGGACTTGGTCGATATAGAAAAGCTTTCTAGAAAGATAAGTGATTCAGATTTTCCTCCGACTAAGGCCCTCGGATTTTATTATTTATTTAAGTATGGGAAAGTTTTAAATAAAGATAAAAATAGGCTATTAGATATTATTCATGAAGAAAATTATGATCAATTTATTAGACTTATAAAGACCAAGGATATGTCGATTGAACTTATAGATGAAATCCTAAGACTCGATAAGAAGCCTAAAAAGAGGATTCAAATCAATAAGGCGAAGCTTTCTACATCAAGGAAGGATCTTCATGAAACAGTAAGTATAGTTGAAGACTTTTTGGCTGATAGCAAAGTAGATACAGATGATAGTGATCATAAGGAAGAAGACCTTAGAGATCATATAAAAATAAATGAAGATGATAAAGATAGTAAAGAAGATAAGGAGTTTTGTATTAGCGAAGCTAGTAGGAACTTTCTTAAATTAATCCTTAAAAATGGATCAGTTAGAGAAGATGAGGCTAGTGAAATTGCCCTAGAAGAGGGGAAAATCCTCAATTCTTTTATAGGAGATATAAATGATGAATTGTTTGATTATATAGATGATCAGACTTTGGTAAATGAAGATGGGAAGATAAGTATAGATTCTTTTTATGTAGGAATGATTAAGGAGATTATAGATGGCAAGGATTAATCCGAAGCAAGCACAAGTGATAATCAAATCCCTAGAGGCAGGTGTTGTGCCAAATATAGGTATAGAGCACCTTCTTGTAGGCAGACGCGCGGAAGTAGAAGAGATAATTGAAGTATTAGACGAGGTAAGTAGGGGAGGAAGTGATCTTAGGTTTTGGGTAGGCGACTTCGGATCAGGTAAGTCCTTTATGCTTGCCACAATAGAGCAACTTGCCTTATCCAAAAACTTCGTCACATCTACCATAGATCTTGCTCCACAGAGGAGGTTTTACGCAACAGATAAGAAGGCCCAGGCCCTTTACAGTGAGATTTGTGATAATATCAAGACCAAAACTAAAAGGACCGGTAATGTCTTAGGAGAGATTGTAGAAGAATGGATAATGAGAATATTCACTGAACTTTCCCAGGAAAACCTATGGGAAATGAAAGATTTAATCAGGGGAGAATATAGGAAGGCTGTAGAGGAAAAAATCTTAGATTCAATAGAAGATTTTGACTCAGTAGGTCTTTCCTATGAAATGGGCCAGGCTATTGTAAAATATTACGAAGGCCTTGTTGCTAATGATAGAGACCTTAAAACTAAGGCTATTCGCTGGTTAAGAGGAGATATTTCTACAAAGACAGAGGCGAAAAGAGAGCTCGGTATAGGAGAGATTATCAATGATGATAATTACTTCGAAGCTATCAAGAACCTTTCTGAGCTTTTTAGCTCAATTGGATTTTCAGGATTTGTGATTAATTTCGATGAGGCGGTCAATATCTATAAGCTTGCCCAATCCGTAACACGACAGAGAAATTATGAAAGGATATTAAATATCTATAATGAGGCCAAAAGCGGTAAGGCCAAAAATCTTTTCATAAACTTTGGTGCTACAAGGGCTACAGTCTTTGATGAGTCTAGAGGAATGAGCTCCTACGGGGCCCTAGCCGGAAGAGTCGGCGGGCTTGATGATAAGGATTTAGACCTTATAAATACCAAAAAGACAGCCCTCTTACTTAAGCCCTTAACAGAGGAAGAAATTTTCACCCTCCTTGAAAATCTCCTTAATATTTATAATGTCAACTACAGGGAAGAAATACACATGGATAAGGAGACTATTATAAAATATATGGAAGGACAGCTCAACAGACCAGGAGCCAAGGAGTTTCTTACCCCTAGGGCTGTAATCAAGGATTTCCTTGAAATCCTAGACCTCAAAAGACAGAACCCGGAAGTAAGTATAGACCAAATCTTGGAAAGTAAATTTCAAGGTCTAACAAGTCCCGTCGAAAAAGATCCTGATGATCATGACGACGATATCTTTATCCTATGACAGAAGCATATTCACTATTATCAAGGCCTATGAGAGAGTTCGTCTACAAAAACAAGTGGCCAAGTCTAACTAAGATTCAGAAAGCTTCTATCGAAAGCTTCCTAAAAAGCGAAGACAATCTAATCCTCATAGCTCCTACAGCAGCTGGCAAGACTGAGGCAGCCTTTCTGCCTGCTATATCAGAAGCAAATGACTTCGATAAGGGGCTTAGGATTCTTTATATATCTCCCCTTATAGCCTTGATTAACGATCAGTTTAAGAGGGTCTTTGCCATGTGTGATGATATTGGTATTAATGTTACTAGCTGGCATGGAGAGGCTAATCAGACGAAAAAAGAAAAACTATTGGAAAATCATTCTGGAATTTGTCTTATAACTCCAGAATCTCTCGAGGCAATCTTTGTAAATAAGGGACTTGCGGCTAAGAAATTATTTAGTGGCTTGGATTATATAATAGTAGACGAAATCCACAGCTTTCTAACTGGAAATAGGGGAGCCCAGCTTAGAAGTCTCCTTAAGAGAATACTTGCCTATACGGATAAAAGTCCGAGATTTATTGGTCTATCTGCAACAGTAGGTGATCAAAACTACGACATTTGTAAGGAGTTTTTTAAAAATAAGAGACCTACTAAATTAATAGTAGACTCATCCCAAAATGAGCTAAAAGCAACGATTTCTTATAATGAGGAAGATGATGTAAGCGATAAATCAATAGAGCAAATCCTATCCTTTGCGAGAGAAGGATCCATGCTAGCCTTCCCAAATTCAAGAAAAATTGTCGAAGAGCTTGCCGTAAAGCTTAAGGAGAAATCAAAGGAAAAGAAAATAAAAACACATATTTTCTCCCATCATTCTTCTGTTACGAAACAAAGAAGAAAGGAAATAGAAGATTTTGCTAAAAGTAGGCAGGGAGAAAACTTCATAATCTGTGCTACATCGACCCTCGAGTTAGGGATAGATATAGGAAGTGTCTATTCGATTTGTCAGTATGGAGCCTCCAAATCTGTTCTATCGCTCGCCCAAAGACTGGGAAGGTCTGGCAGAAAAACTGGCAAGTCTATTCTACATCAGTTTGCTACAAATCCATGGGATTTAGTTCAAGCACTCGCTACTATAATTCTCTATAAGGAGGGTAGTCTTGATAAAATCAATCCTATAAAAGGCCCCTATGATGTATTCGCCCATCAAATCATATCCACTTTATTAGAAAAAAATGGATTGAGTGTCGACGATTATGACAGTCTTGATAAGAAGTTAGACTTTGATATAGACCATGAAGAATTTATGGAAATTACTGCTCATATGGTAGAGGAAGGTTATATAGAAAAACTGGAAAATGATTATATAGGAGGAAGAAAATGCGAGAAGTTCCTCAAGATGGGATCTTTCTACAATCAGTTTATAAGCAAGGATAATTTTCATATATTTAGTAAAAAGGGTAAGATTGGAGAGATAGAAAAATCTATAGACTTAAAGAAGGGAGACGGGCTTTATCTGGCTGGATCCATTTGGCAGGTTGAATCGATTAATCTAAAGGCTAAAAAAATCATAGTAAGTAAGGCTGAAGAGGGCAAGGCCCCCGACTTTAGCTCATCTAGTAACAAAGAGATATCTGATGAGATTAGAAGGAAAATGGAAGAAATTATAGAGAAAAAAGCAAAATATACCTTTAATAGAAAAATTAATAGAGTAATCGATAGCTTGAAGACTGATCCTGATGCCGAAGGCTTATATATAATTAACGATAAGGATGGAGAAGGTCTTAGGACATTCCGTGGGACAAGGATTAATAGGACAATTACTCTTATGCTAAATATAAGATCCACTCTTTCTAATTACAAGCTCATAGATTACTCATCTACCATAAGAGGAAAAAATATAAGAAAAACACTTAATGAAATTAGGAAAAATCCAGTTTTAGAAAGTGAAATTATATCATATCTTGCAAATAATCCAAAAGTTGTCTGTGCCTATCTTTTAGGAAATAAGTATATGGACCTTGTAAGTGATGATCTTAGGATTAAATATATCGTAAGGAATCTACTAGACCTTGAAGGGGCCTATAATTATTTAAAGATAGAAAAATAAAGCCATATTTGGGTAAGATATTAGTAGATACTAAAAGAAAAGGGTGGAAAGATGGAAATTACAGACAAGTTTGAAATAAATACGACTGGAAAACTTATGGATTTTTCTATAAGACATGAGGAAATTCCTATAAAGCTAAGTCCAGACCTAGATGAGGCCATAAAGATGCTCTTGTGGTATGTGCCAAATATTACATCTGAACAGGCCAAAGAAAACGCGCTTCTTCTAAACCCGGAATATGACGATTATATCTTTAAAGACATAATGGCTTCTATGAAATTAGAAGATAGGGATGTGCTTTTTTGCGAGGAAATTAGCGAGAAATTAGCGAAAAAATTTGAGGGTAAGGTAGGGATAGATGAACAAAAGCTTATAATGACCCTAGCTGATAATAGCGAAACAAAGACCATGGCCCTCTTACGTCATATAAGAAATGCTATAGCCCACGGCAATTTCAATGTGATAAATGATCTTGTTATTGGATTTGATATTAAAAGATTTGGAGACAAAATTGAATATAGGTCAGTATTTAAGATAAACCCGACCAATCTCTTAAAGGCTTTAAGAAAGATTAATATTGACTTTACTACGGAAGAATTTATAGCCAAGGCCTTTAGGAAATCTGGCTACAGGGTCGAGCCCTTCCAGGAAGAGTTTGAAAGAAGTCATAGATTTGATCTTTACGCCAAGAAAAAGGATAAGCGATTTGCAATCGAGATCAAAAATTATGATTATGAAAAAAGCTTAAAAGAGGATTTCATCAAAGAAATGATCGGAAAGATTTCTGACATGGATACAAGACTAAGACCAATCCTTATCATAAACTCTTCCTATCTAACAGAAAAGAGCAAGAATGATTTGATCAAAAATGATGTTATAATACTCGATATCAAAAACATAAAGAAGATGCAAAAGGGCAGAGATATGGTTTCAGAAATCCTTAGAGAACAAGAAGTTTACAAAAATTGTAGGTAAATTGATAAAATTGGGTATAATAATACAGCAAGCATAGAAAATGCTTACGTATTTAATTTTGAAAATGATTTGACATCATAAGGAGGAAAAATGACAGAAAAAAATAA
>CABQOK010000091.1 GCA_902465755.1 uncultured Anaerococcus sp. | reverse complement strand
CTTTTTCTTTCTTTTCTCTTTAAAAATTATTTATAAATAAGTTTATCAAAAGAAATACGGCACTGATTGCTAGTAATATTCTCTCCTTAACAAGATCTTTTCTCATAAAACCTCCTTTTTCTTCTATTAAATATCTACCCAAGACTTTTGATTTAAAATAAGTTTTTAATTTGCATGGAAGGCTAAATTATTTCGATAAAATTGGGTATAAGTACTATATAAAATAAAAGGAGGACTTATGGGAAAATATAAAGATGATGCGAAACTCTTGCATCAATATATTGGAGGAGATAGCAATATCTCGTCAGTTACGCATTGTGTTACTAGGATGCGTTTCGTACTAAATGATCCTAAAAAAGCCGACGTAGAAAAAATCGAAGATCTACCTTCGGTTAAGGGATCTTTCACTCAGGCCGGTCAGTTCCAGGTTATTATTGGAAACGATGTAGACGGGTTTTATAATGACTTTATGGCCATATCTAGCGCTACAGAAAAGAGTAAGGATGATGTGAAAAAGGATGCTGTGAAAAACCAGAACGCCCTTCAAAGGGTATCTTCAGTCCTTGCTGAAATCTTCGCCCCATTAATTCCAGCTATTATCGTAGGTGGTTTGCTCTTAGGTTTTAGAAATATCCTTGGAGAGATGCCTTTTGATAGTCTTGGAGGAAAGACTATTGTAGAGACTTCTGTCTTTTGGAATGGGGTAAATGACTTCTTGTGGCTTATATGTGAAGCGATCTTCCATTACCTACCTGTAGGAATCACCTGGTCTATAACAAGGAAGATGGGAACAACTCAAATACTAGGAATTGTTCTAGGTATTTGTTTGATTTCGCCTAACCTACTTGCCAATGCCTACTCAATAGCAGGCGGGGGAGAGATTCCTGTTTGGGACTTTGGATTTTTCACAATAGAAAGAATAGGATACCAGGCCCAAGTAATCCCAGCCATGCTTGCAGGATTCCTCTTGGTATATCTTGAAAGATTCTTCAAAAGGATTATCCCTCAAGCAATATCAATGATTTTTGTTCCCCTATTTTCATTAATACCGACAGTACTATTAGCCCACCTAGTCTTAGGTCCTATTGGTTGGAAGATAGGTTCACTAATCTCTGCCGGAGTATATAATGGATTGACTTCTGCCTTTAACTGGCTTTTTGCAGCGGTATTTGGATTTTTCTATGCTCCACTTGTTATTACAGGCCTTCACCATATGACAAATGCAATCGACCTTCAGCTTGCAAATGACTTCGGTGGAACAATCCTTTGGCCAATGATTGCCCTATCAAACATTGCCCAAGCCTCAGCAGTAGTTGCTATAATCTACCTACACAAAAAGGACGAGAAGGAAAAACAAATCTCAGTTCCAGCAGCAATTTCTGCCTATCTTGGCGTTACAGAGCCTGCTCTTTTTGGTATCAATATCAAATACGGCTTCCCATTTATAGCGGGAATGATTGGATCTGCACTTGCTGCGGTATTTTCTGTATCAACTTCTACCATGGCCTACAATATTGGTATAGGAGGACTTCCTGGAATTCTTTCAATAATGGGAGGATCTAGATTAAACTTTGCTATAGCCATGGCCATTGCTATAGTAGTTCCTGTGATACTAACTGTGGTATTTGAAAAGAAGAATATGTTTCATAACAAGATAGAATTTAAGACACCAAGTTTTAGCTAGGAGGTTAAATGAATTTAGGAAAACAAGTAATTTACCAGGCCTATCCCAGAAGCTTTAAGGATACTTCAGGAAATGGCATAGGAGACCTCAAGGGTATTAGTCAAAAGGTAGCTTATCTAAAAAAACTTGGAGTAGACATGGTTTGGATCAATCCTTTCTTTGTCTCTCCACAAAATGATAATGGCTACGACATAGCAGATTATTACCATGTGGACCCTGCCTTTGGGACTGATGAGGACCTTGATAATCTCATCGCAGAGTTTGACAAGGCAAATATTAAGTTAATGTTTGATATGGTCCTAAATCACACATCGACAGAACATGAGTGGTTCAAGAAGGCCCTAGCTGGAGATGAAAAGTATCAGAATTTCTATTATATAAGGGAAGGAAAAGATGGTAACTATCCTACAAATTGGCAGTCCAAATTCGGTGGACCTGCTTGGAATGAGTTTGGAGATAGTGGAAAATATTATCTCTGCCTCTACGATAAGACCCAGGCCGACCTTAATTGGCACAATCCTGACCTTAGAGAAGAGCTCTACAAGATCGTAAACTATTGGATTGATAAGGGAATCGGAGGATTTAGATTTGACGTCTTAAATGTAATAGGGAAAAGCCAAATCTTAGAAGACTCTTCAGGAGATATAAGCGAGGAGAAGAAGCTCTACACAGATACTCCTATAGTTCATAGGTGGATAAGAGAGCTTAACAAACATACTTTCGGGAAAAAACCCGAGATAATTACAGTAGGAGAAATGAGCTCTACTGATATAGAGAATTCTTCCATGTACTCAGCTGCCGAAGGCGATGAACTTTCCATGATCTTTAGCTTCCACCATCTTAAGGTAGACTACAAGGATGGGGACAAGTGGACCGACATGAACTTTGATTTTATGAAATTAAAGGAAATCCTGAACAAATGGCAGAAGGGACTCCAAGATGGGGGAGGTTGGAATGCTCTTTTCTGGAATAATCACGACCAGCCAAGGGCCAACAATAGATTTGGAGATGTTAAAAATTATCCAAAAGAAACAGCGACTATGCTTGCCCAAACCATCCACATGATGAGAGGAACTCCTTATATATATCAGGGAGAAGAAATAGGAATGACTGACCCTGACTTTTCTTCAATCGAAGATTACAAAGATATAGAAAGTATCAATGCCTACAAGGATTTAATAGAAAAGGGTAAGAGTGCTGACGAAGCCCTTAAGATTATTAAGAAAAAATCTAGGGACAATTCTAGAACTCCTATGCAATGGGACGGATCAGAAAATGCAGGTTTTACGACAGGTACTCCTTGGATAGGGGTAAATGATAATTATAAGGAAATAAATGCAGCAAAATCTCTAGAGGATAAGGATTCAATATTCTATTATTACAAGAAGCTTATAGAACTTAGAAAAGAAGAGCCTATAATCTCCGACGGACTCTACTTCCCAATCCTTGAAGATGATCCTCATATCTTCGCCTATATCAGAGAATATGAGGGAGAAGTTTTAATTAATATGAATAACTTCTCAGATGAAGATGTTAAGGTGAATCTAGAAGAAATCTTAGAGGATTATGATAAGTTCGAGTATCTTTTGGGAAACTATGGAGATAGAAAAGTAGAAAGTGAAATAGAACTGGCTCCTTACGAGAGCCTCGCTCTAATCAAGAGAGTATAATAAAAGCCCCAGCTAGGGGCTTTTGCTTTACATATTATTCTCATTTTGTCTATTATTCTTGAGATAAGGCCTTTACTGGATCTTTTTTGGCTGCAATGCTTGAAGGGATAATTCCTGCAATTAGGGTTAGTCCTACGGAAATTATTACCAGTATTATTCCTGCCTTGGCTGGGAGTAAGGCTCTAATTTCTCCTATCCCGCTCATATTTTGGATTAGCTTTGATAAGGGGATATTTATTAGCATTGTTGCTCCGATTCCTATCAGTCCTGACAAAAGACCTATTATAAAGGTTTCCGATAGGAAGACCTTTCTTATATCCTTCTTGCTTGCTCCGATTGATCTTAGGATTCCGATCTCTTTTACTCTTTCAAGAACAGAAATGTAGGTGATTATTCCAATCATTATAGATGATACCACAAGACTTACTCCAACAAAGGCTATCAAAAGATAGGAGATGGCGGAGATTATTTGAGTAATCGATGAGGAGATTAGGCCTATATAGTCTGTATAAGCAATCTTCTCATTTTCGCTCTTTCCCTCGTTATATTCTTTGATGAAGTCCTTGATCTTGTCTCTATTTTCAAAGTTTTCTACATAGATTGAGATATTTGATGGGGCGTCTTTGGATACTAGGCCGAACTTTTCTAGGTTCTTGCTATAAGTTGCATCTTTTAGAAACTCATCGTATATGTCGAGATAGAGATTTTTGTCGTTTTTATCTAGGGCGTAGTCTATTAGAGCCCTATTGTTATTATCTTGGTTTTCTACTAGGGCCATTGGGTTCTTGCTTTGAATTTCTTTAGTCTTTTCACTTAGATCATCCATAAGCTCAGGTTTATTTCTCATTAGATAGGTGTTTACCTTCATTTCTTCCTTACTGTCTAGATTTTCTAGGAAGGATTTTCCTATATTTCCTTTGTCTTCATTACTTTCTGCCTTGAAAGGAAGGTTATTTAGGATGTTTTTATCTTTGTTTGCGAGTTGGGCCTTGGCTATTTCTGAATCTTCTACATGTTTTATAAGAAGGTCTGTAAGATCTCTAGAATAAGCTAGGGGAGAGTCTATGATTTGATTGTCATCGTTGGTCTTTTTCCTTGCTATTCCTACGATTTTGGCACTTATTGCCTTGTCAATTAATTCCTTTTTCTTAGCTTCATCCTCACTTATATCAATGAAAGAATCTCCCGATTTCTCATAATAGTCTGACCCTGTAAGGATCTTGTACTCATGACCTATGATATCTTTTGGGCTAAGTCTTTTTTCTTTAAGGTCGATTTTTTCCTTGTTATCAAGTTTTGCTAAGATATCCTTGTAGTCCTTGCTAGGTAAAAGTCCTATTTCATAGAGGGTTTGGGTCATGATCTCGTTGTTATAGTCTGTAAAAAGTACTAGGTCTGTTGCATCTTTTGGCCAAGTCCCTTCTACTATTTCATAATCATCTGTAATCATCTTTGAAATTTGCCCGTCTTCTCCACTTATAAGCTCGGTGAAGTTCTTGTTTGATGATTGGGGTTTTAGGAGATTGGCCATAAAATTATCTTGCTTTTCCTCAAATTCTGATCCGTCTGTATTAATTAAATCTCCATTTGGATCCTTGGTAAATATATCAAAGTTTGTATCGTAAGAATAGGTCACGAAATTGCCGCCGATTTCCTCAGTTAGTTTCTCCTTATTATCTTCCATGTATTTTTTGAAAGGAGTGAGGTTGTTTTTGCTGTAGGATGCGGACAGTTCGCTTCTTCTTTTAAGAATCATATTGTTGGCTAAGACTTCCTTGGTTGAATTTGCCTTATCTTCCTTTTCCGGAGGAGTTAGGATATTTTCAAGATTTAAGGACTCCTTCTGAATCTGGATTGGATAGGACTTTAGGGCGTTTCTCTGACTTTCTGCTATAAAGTCATCTGCTCCTTTTGATATTGAAATTATTAGGGCAATGCCAATAATTCCAATCGACCCCGCAAAGGCAGTAAGTATTGTCCTTGCCTTTTTGGTCAAGAGATTGTTAAAGGAGAGGTTAAGGGCTTGTTTTAATCCTAGGTTTAATCTTTTAGTTTTAAAGCTTTCCTCATCTGTTTTTTCCTCATAAGGGTCTGAATCATCCAGGATTACCCCGTCACGGATTTTGACAATCCTTGTAGAATATTTTTCGGCAAGTTCTGGGTTGTGGGTTACCATTATGACCAGCCTGTCCTTAGCTATTTCCTTTAACAGATCCATAATTTGCTTAGATGTGTTGGTATCTAGAGCTCCTGTTGGCTCGTCAGCAAGGACGATTTCTGGATTGTTTACCAAAGCACGAGCTATGGCAACTCTTTGCATCTGTCCGCCAGATAGTTCGGCTGGTTTCTTGTAGATATGATCTTTAAGTCCTACCTTATCAAGGGCTTCTATGGCTCGCCTCTTCCTATCTTCCTTCTTCACGCTAGAAAGGGTTAGGGCAAGCTCAACATTTGAAAGGATCGTTTGATGGCTTATTAGATTGTAGGATTGGAAGATAAAGCCAACCGAAACATTTCTATAATAATCCCAATCAGAATCATTGAAGTTTTTGGTAGACTTACCATCTATCAAGAGATCTCCTGAAGTGTACTTATCTAGACCTCCTATGATATTGAGAAGGGTAGTCTTTCCACCACCGCTTCTTCCTAAGATGGAGACGAATTCGTTTTTCCTAAAGGAAATCGAAACATCGTCTAAGGCCTTCTGTTCGAAGTCGCCTGTCTTATATACTTTTGTAATATTTTTAAGTTCTAACATATTTCCTCATTTCTATAGCAATATTTATACCTTAATTGTAAAGCCCTTCAAATTAATGTACACTAAGTATTGAAAGATTATGACAGAGACTAATGACTTATTTATATACAAAGAAA
>CABQOK010000090.1 GCA_902465755.1 uncultured Anaerococcus sp. | reverse complement strand
ACAAAGAAAATTCAATAGAAAAAATAAGGGGCAATATTCCTTTTTACAAGAAGTTAGGGATTAATTTCTTGGCAATCGATATGGGAGAATTTATAAATGATGATTATTTAAGGGAGGTCTTTTTCCTAAATGAATTCTTGAAGAAGGAGGGCTTAGGGCTCATGCTAAGACTTGATTTATTAAAATTAACCCAAAATCTCCTCGATTCGAAAGTAGATGATCTAACTTGGGGGAACACCAAGGTCAAAAGGGCTGGTATTTCTTTTTTAAATTTCCTCGTTAAAAGAGGTATATCTGCCTTTGATTTTTTGAATTTATCAAGCTTACTCGATGATGAATTTATCTTAGATGATATAAGAGAAATTAATAAAAATGTCCGACACTTAAATGAAGATGTGACTACGACAGCCCTAATAGATAAGACCAACTTATTTAATTACTTATCTTCATCTGGAAAGACTGACTTTTCTTTCGTCCAAACTAGGATAGATTATCTTAAGATAGAAGATTTAAATTATTTTTATGAAACAGGTCCTATCTTTGCTAAGACTTGGGATAATTTCTCAAATAAATTCTCAAAAAATTTTGCTTACTTTAGCAGGACTCAGAAAATTTCTAATATCCTAGCCCTTAAAGGACCCGTTTATTTAGAAAGCGATGATTTAGATTTTGAAATGAAGGGACCACTTTATAAGCTTACTTCCTATACAGAAAATCTTTCTAGAATAAGAGAAGAATACAAGTCTTTGAGACAAGGGGATTTCCTTGAGATTTTTAAGAAAGATAAGGATATCTTTGCCTATATCAGACGATATGGAAATGAGAAAGCTCTTGTAATCAATAATCTAAGCCAAAAGGAATTTCTTCTTCCTATTTCTATGTATCTAGCAGATTACTCCTCCTATAAGCTCGCCTTGGGAAACTATGGCCAAAGGAGTCTGGTCGCAAATCTTTTAGTAAGGCCCTTTGAAACATTGATTTTTATAAAAAAATGATATTTTACAAATTCCTAGCAAAATGATATTATATATAGTAAATAAATATAGGAGGAATTATGAAATTTATTTCATTACTAATTACGATAGCCCTATTTTTCCTCTTAGGTAAAATGAAAGAAAAAAATATTTCTTTTGCTAAGAGAGTAATCTTGGCAGCTATCTTGGGTCTAGCCTTGGGATATTTCTTTGCTGGATCAACTGAATATGTGGCAATTTTTGGAAAAGTTTTTATAAGATTGTTATCAGCAATGGTAATACCGCTCTTATTTGCTACCATTATAAGAACAACTCTAAATACAGAATCTTTGGGTAAGCTTAGAAGTGTAGGACTTAAATCTGTGGGTATCTTAAGTCTACACAATGTTTTGGGATCTACAATTGGTCTAATCCTTGCCGTTATCTTTTCTATAGGTAAGGGTGCGAATATTCCTTTGCCAGAAGCTAGCGAAGTTAAAGAAGTGCCTACTGTAGCAGAGACAATTACGAACTTTTTCCCATCCAATATAATATCAAATGCTGGAGATGGAATGGTAATTCCTGTGATAGTATTTTCGATCCTAGTTGCAATAGCTGCTCTTAAGCTAGTTGACAAGGGAGAAGGGGAGAAAGTTACGGCCTTTAAGGACTTTATAAATTCATTTGCAGAGATAATCTATCAGCTTACAAGTATGATCACAAGTCTTACACCTTTTGCTGTCCTATCTTTGATGGCAGAAGCTGTATCAAGGATTGACTATGAAGCTGTTAAGCCACTTCTACTAATATTAGTATTAAACTATGTAGCAAGTGCCTTCCACTCATTTATTACGACAGGAGCTCTTGTTTCTGTATTTGCTAAGGTAAATCCAGTAAAATACTTCAAAAACGCATGGCCTGCTCAAGTAGTTGGATTTACAACCCAATCATCAATGGGATCTCTTCCAGTAAATATGGAAAATCTAGAAAAAACTCAAGGAGTATCAGATGATATAGCCTCCTTTGTAGCCCCTCTTGGAGCTACCATGGGCATGCCTGGTTGTGCTGGATTTTGGCCAGTGATGAATGCTGTCCTTACTATCAATGTTATGGGACTTGATTTTGGGGGATTTGACTATATTAAGCTCATCCTAATCGCCCTTCTAGTTTCTCTAGGAACTGTCGGTGTACCAGGAACAGCTACTATCGCAACTACTGCAGTTTTTGCTGCTATGGGACTTCCTTTAGAGATGGTTGTTCTACTAGCACCAATTTCTTCTCTCGCAGATATGGGAAGGACATCTACAAATGTTGTCGCAGCTAACTCTTCTGCCCTAATAGTTGCAGCAAGTGAAGGAAAATTAAATAGAGAAGTATTTAATAGCTAAAGATATTTCCGATAGTTTTTTAGGAGATAAGTTTATTTACCTAAGGCCCGGCAGCTGCTGGGTCTTTTATTGTAAAAATTTTTAATGATTGTAGAATATATTTTAAGAGATGAAAGATTATAAAAAATAGAAATAGAGGATAAAATGACAGACAAAAAGGAAAAATACATACCCCAAGTACATTCAAAACTTAGAAAATCATTTATAACAGTTCCAAAGGAAATCTATAAGGCCAGTGGAATAGTGATTTTTGAAAAAAGAATCAAGTCCCTCTTGTTTACCACAGATCTTGCTATAATAAGAAACTCTAATGCAGACTCTATCATGGCTGTTTACCCTTACACTCCACAAAACTCCATCTCCCAGGCAATCCTAGACGTATCAAACGTCCCATGCTTTATAGGAGTTGGAGGAGGAACCACCCAAGGACTAAGGTCTAAATACATTGCAATTGAGGCAGAGCTTGCTGGAGCCTATGGTGTTGTAGTGAATTCTCCTATTCCAAATGAGGATATCAAATCCATATCCGATTTCGTAGATATACCTGTAATTGCCTCAGTCGCAAGCTTTGAAAATGACTACATGGGAAAGATTGCAGCAGGTGCTGAGATCCTAAACGTATCAGGAGGAAAATATACAGCAGACCTAGTACGTGAGATTAGAAAAAATGTTGGAGATAAATTCCCAATAATAGCCACAGGAGGAAAGACAGGTGATGAGATTCTAGAAACTATAGAGGCTGGAGCCAATGCAATCTCTTACACTCCACCTTCAAGTTCAGATGTCTTTGCCTCTATGATGGACACTTATAGAAACGAGGACTTACATTGACTTATCAAGGATTTTTAACAGATGTTGGTGGGATTAAGCTTGGTCATGCGAGTGACTTTCGTGGAGGGACAGGTCTCAGTGTGATAATCCCAGATTCAGGAAATACAGCTGCCGTAGAAGTTAGAGGATCTGCTCCGGGAACTAGAGAAACGGACCTACTTAGCCCAATCAATCAAGTATGTGAAGTAAATGGCATAATCCTTTCAGGTGGATCTGCCTATGGACTTGATGCGGCAAGTGGCTTAATGGAAGCTTTAGAAAAAGACGGGAGAGGGTTTGACGTTGGATGCGGCATTGTCCCAATTGTAAGCCAGGCTGTCCTATTTGATATGGCCTACAAAGACCCTAGTGCAAGACCTGACGCTAAAATGGCAAAGCTTGCCTATAAAAATGCAAGCTATGATAACAAGGAAGAAGGAATAGTTGGAGCAGGCACAGGAGCAACCGTAGGAAAGGGACTTGGTATGGATAAGGCCATGAAGTCAGGCACGGGTCAAGCATCTCTTAGACTAGGAGATCTAGTCGTATCTGCCATAGTTTGTGTAAATGCCTTTGGAGATATATTCGATTATGAGAAAGGGATCCAAATTGCAGGACCAAAAATTGATGGCAAAATTGTAAACACTATGGATAATATAGGAAAAATTGCCCAAAGCTTTTCAGAAGTTGAAGGAAAGAATACGACAATAGGTCTTGTTGCGACAAATGCGACCTTTGATAAGACAAAGCTTACAAAGATTTGCCAGATGAGCCACGACGCATATGCTAGATCAATTAACCCAGTCCATACTATGTTTGATGGCGATACAATATTTGGCTTAGCTACTAACAAAATAGAAGCTGATGTAAATATTGTTGGAGCCCTAGCGGCAAAAGTTATGTCGCAAGCTATAGCTAATGCGATTTATATGTCAAATGACCAGTAAGCTCTAATAGCTATAATTTATAAGAAAAATCTTGACAAAAAAGATCGTCTATAGTATTATACATTAGTAATAATTCTCTACTCCGTAAGAAATTAACGGGGTCAAGACCATAGGGAGGTGAAAGATACATGAATAAATACGAAGCAGTATTGATTTTCAAAGCTGATATGGCGGATAGTGAAAGAGAAAGCCTACTTGACAGATTTAAAGATATCATTGCTCAAGATGGTGAAGTAACTAGCGTTGATGACTGGGGAAAAAGAAAACTAGCTTACGAAATTAATGATCTTAAAGAAGGTTATTATTACATCGTAGACTTCGATTCTAAGCCAGAACATATCAAAGAATTTGAAAGAAGACTAAGACTTTCAGACTTTGTAATCAGATACATGGTTATCAGAAAAGAGGACTAATCAATGAATAAAGTTATCCTTATCGGAAGACTCGTAAGAGATCCTGAGTTGAGATATACTCAATCTCAAAGAGCCGTATGTACTTTTACATTGGCAGTAGATAAGAGACTTAGCAGAGAGAAAAAGAACGAACTGGAAGCTCAAAATCGTCCGACAGCAGATTTTCTAAGAATTACCGTTTGGGGAATTCAAGGAGAAAATGCTAGCAAATACCTCAGAAAAGGAAGTCAATGCGCAGTAGATGGTAGAATCGAAACAGGTTCCTACCAGGATAGAGAAACAGGTAAAACTGTTTATACAACTGATGTTGTAGCAGATAATGTTGAATTTATTGGATCAAGATCTGATAATCAATCTTCAAATTACAATAACAACAGCTACGACAATCAAGATACCTATAGAAATGACTATTCACAAACAAACAACTACCAACAAAACAGGGGAAATAATAACAATAACCAAGCTTTTGATGGTGGAGATGATTTCTTTGATGATGACTTTACTGAGATTGAGGATGACGGAAGGATTCCATTTTAATATAAGAAAGGATTTATGATGGCAGGAAGAAGATTCAGACCAAGAAAAAAGGTAGATCCATTTGTAAAAGATCCATCAAAAGTTATCGATTATAAAGATATTGAAACTTTAAAAAGATTCGTTACAGATAGAGGTAAGATTCTACCTAGAAGAGTAACAGGTCTTAATGCAAAACATCAAAGAGAAGTAACACGTGCTATTAAAAGAGCTCGTCAAGTTGCATTATTACCATACGAAGAAAACTAAGTAAATAGATAATATATAGATAAATTTCAATAAGCAATATTAAGGGGACTGTTGCGGAGTGAATTTATAGTTTCACTGTTAACCCCATCCATTATACAATCGACCAAGCGGGGCTAGCTAGCCCGATTGGCTTTGACGGATTTTGTTAGGGATGGAGTTAGCTAAGGCTATATCTTCTTTCTTCGCACTGTCCTCTTTTTATTTGATTGGTGATTTTTATAACAAACTTGAAAATTTGCCAATATATATTAAAATTATTATGAATAGGAGGAAATTATGTTCGTAGAAATTTTGGCCTTGATTGTGGCAATCCTCGCAGTATTATTTATGGGATTTACAATCAAATCAAAAATTATGCCTGTATCTGCAGGTAATAAGAGAATGACAGAAATTGCTGGACATATCAAAGACGGTGCTATGACTTTCATAAGCCGCGAGTATAAGTACATTGCAATATTTGTCGTAGTTGTAGCAGTACTAATAGCAATCTTCTTAAATATTAAGATTATGATTTGCTATATTTTAGGATCAGTATTTTCAATGCTAGCAGGTTACATCGGTATGAGGGTTTCAACAGAAGCCAATGCTAGATGTGCCAATATGGCTCTTGAAGATGGAACAAACGGTGCTTTAAAGGTAGCATTTTCTGGTGGATCAGTAATGGGTTTTGCTGTTACAGGTCTTGGATTTTTAGGTATTATGATAACTTACCTTGTCTATAGGGACCCAGCTATCCTAATGGGATATTCTCTAGGTGCTTCATCAGTAGCTCTTTTTGCAAGAGTTGGTGGTGGTATCTACACAAAAGCAGCCGACCTTGGAGCTGACCTTGTAGGTAAGGTTGAAGCAGGAATTCCAGAAGATGACCCAAGAAACCCAGCAGTTATCGCTGATAACGTAGGAGATAACGTAGGAGACGTAGCTGGTATGGGTGCTGACCTTTTTGAGTCTTACTCAGGAGCAATCATCTCT
>CABQOK010000089.1 GCA_902465755.1 uncultured Anaerococcus sp. | reverse complement strand
ATAAATTACAAGATTAATTATTTTTTATTTTCTCTTGACATTTGATAGCTGGTCTAAGTTATACAAATTTTACAAGTTATAACTTTTAACATATATATTATACCCAAATTTTATTAAAAAATTATGTAATTTCTCTTTGTTTAAAAGATAATAATGATCTTTAACAAGGTAAATAGGTGTTTTTGGGGAATGTGAAATTTCACAAAGTATGCAAAAATTATTAAACACTGACACAAATCCCTAAAGATAGGGCTTTGTTGACAATTTTTCTGTGAAGGAATATTATATAGACATAAGATAATACGTTTTCAATAGGAGGAGAACCATGAAAGAAAAAATTCAAAGATTTGGTGGAGCGATGTTCACACCTGTAATGCTTTTTGCAGTGTCAGCTCTACTTATTGGCTTTGGTACTTTGTTTACTACTGAAGTAATCATGGGACCAATGGCCAGTGAAGGAACAATCTGGTTTGGATTTTGGGACATGGTCTTATCAGGAGCTTGGGTAGTATTCAACCAATTGCCATTATTATTTGCAATCGCCCTACCGATAGGACTTGCCAAAAAGCAAAATGCCAGAGCTAGTATGGAAGCATTTGTAATCTACATTGTCTTCCTAAATTATGTTTCAACAATTCTTAAACATTGGGGAGGAACATTCGGTGTAGACTTCTCACAAGAGGTTGGTGGAGCAAGCGGTCTTGCAATGATTGCAAATGTTAAAACCCTTGATATGGGTATGATGGGAGCTTTGTTAATATCTGGTATTGCAATTTATCTACACAATAGATTCTTCGATACTAGACTACCAGAGGCTTTGGGAGTTTTCAAAGGTTCAGCCTTTGTCTTAGGTATTGGATTTATCGTAATGATTCCTGTAGCTTTCCTAGCAGTTTTGGTTTGGCCAAAGATTCAAGCGGGAATGAACGTGTTTAGAGATTTCATAGTTAATTCAGGTACAATTGGTGTTTCAGTCTTTGTACTGTTGGAGAAACTATTAATACCTTTTGGACTTCACCATTTATTGTATGCTCCAATGTATTATGATAGCTTGATAGTATCTGGTGGTATTTACTCTACCTGGGCTCAGAGTCTGCCAGAGATTGCGGCTAGTGCAGCGCCACTAAAAGAACTCGCCCCTTACGCTCAGCTTACAGCTACAGGCTGGTCTAAGATCTTTGGGTGTGTAGGTGTAGGACTTGCCTTCTACAAGACAGCTCTTCCTGAAAATAAGAAGAAGATAGCAGGTCTTATGATTCCAGTTGTTCTAACTGCTGTATTAAGTGGAGTTACAGAACCAATTGAGTTTACCTTCCTCTTTATAGCACCACAACTATTTGTAGCTCACGCTGTACTTTCTTCTTTGCTAGCAACTGCAATGAATATATTTGGGGTGGTAGGAATATTCTCTGGAGGTGCCATAGAGATGGCTTCCTTAAACTGGATACCTCTTGCAGCAAATCACTGGAAGACTTATCTCATAATGCTTGTGATAGGACTTGTTGCGATAGCAGTATGGTATTTAGTATTTACCTTCCTTATAACTAAGTTTGACTTCAAGACACCAGGTAGGACAACTGCAGAGGATTCAGCGAAACTCTACACAAAGAAGGACTACAAGGCTAAGAAGAAGGAAGAAGGAACCGAAGGTAAAATAGTAAAATCTGCAGATAAGTTTGAAGTTATGGCCGACGAGATCCTAGACGGACTAGGTGGTGCCGAAAACATCAAAGACTTTACTAACTGTGTTACAAGACTTAGGGTAAATGTCAACGATCCTTCAAAGGTCGCAGATGATTCATATTTTAGAGAAATTGGAACTTATGGTACTGCCAAGAATGGAAATTCTGTTCACGTTATTGTAGGAATGGATATCCAATATGTAGCAGATGCCTTTGGCGAATTATTAGATTAGAAAAGTTAATTAGTTAAGAAAAGAATTAATATAAAAGGAGTTAATTATGACAAAAAAATATTCAATAGTTGTAGCTGGTGGTGGATCAACATTTACACCAGGAATTATAGGGATGCTTCTAGATAACCTTGATAGATTCCCAATTAGATCTATCAAACTTTACGATAACGACGCAGACAGACAAGGCGTTATCGGTAAGGCTCTAGAAATCTTACTAAAAGAAAGACACCCAGAGATTAACTTTGTCTACACTACAGATCCTGAAGAAGGATTTACAGATGTTGATTTTGTTCTAGCTCAATTAAGAGTTGGTAAATACGAGATGCGTGATAGGGATGAGAAAGTTCCATTAAAACACGGATGTATCGGACAAGAAACATGTGGACCAGGTGGACTTGCTTATGGTATGCGTTCAATCGGTGGAGTACTTGAAATCCTTGACTACATGGAGAAATACTCACCAGAAGCTTGGATGCTAAATTACTCAAACCCAGCAGCAATCGTAGCAGAAGCTACTAGAAGACTAAGACCAGATTCTAAGATTATAAACATCTGTGACATGCCAATTGACTTAATGTACAAGATGGCAGACATGGTTGGCCTAAAGGAATGGCAAGAGCTTGACTTCTCTTATTACGGTCTAAACCACTTCGGTTGGTTTACGGCAATTTCTGATAAACAAGGAAATGACCTAATGCCACAAATCAAAGAGCACGTTTCAGTAAACGGCTTTGCTGATGGTATAGGAACAGCCCAACACCTTGATCCATCATGGGTTGAGACTTTCACAAAGGCAAAAGATGTTTATGCCTTAGATCCAGCAACAATTCCAAACACTTACTTAAAATACTACTTCTACCCAGACTTCGTAATGGAGCATACTGATCCAAATCACACAAGAGTTGACGAAGTTCGTGAGGGAAGAGAAAAAGATGTATTTGGTTTCTGCCAAAATATCATAGATAAGGGAACTGCAGAAGGAGTTGAAATCGAACTTGATGCACACGCAACCTACATCGTAGACCTTGCTATTGCCCTTGCAGAAAACACAAAGGAAAGATTCCTTCTTATAGTTGAAAACAATGGAGCAATTCCAAATTTTGACCCAACAGCAATGGTAGAAATCCCATGTCTAGTTGGTAAAAACGGAATCGAAAGAATCAACCAAGGAGCAATTCCACAATTCCAAAAAGGACTAATGGAACAACAAGTATCTGTAGAAAAACTTGTCGTTGAAGCTTGGATTGAAGGAAGCTACCTAAAGATGTGGCAAGCCCTAACACTTTCAGCAACAGTACCAAGTGCGAAAGTTGCCAAAGAACTTCTTGACGATCTAATCGAAGCAAATAAGGACTTCTGGCCAGAACTTAACTAATTAAGCAAAGCTTCTAATAGAAAAAACCTAGTAATATAAGAAAAATCTCTACTTAGCGTATAATAAGCTTAGTAGGGATTTTTTAGTGAGGTGATATTATCAGTTTAGAAAAACTTATCAGAGAAAATGAAAACAAATTTACCCAGACGGACTATGTGATTGCAAATGAAATACTAAAAAACGGTCTTAATTACAATCTTACGATCAATGAATTTGCAAGTATCTGCTATACATCTAGGACCTCTGTCCTAAGATTTGCCAAAAAGCTAGGCTTTAATGGTTATAATGACCTTAAATACTACATATTAAATGACAAGGTCGATATTGTGACTAGCTCTGCTGCAAGTTTTGATGCGAAAAAGGATTTGATATATAAGAAACTAGGAAAAGTCAAAAGAGCCTTTATTTACGGTAACGGAGCCTATGAAGATATAATCAAATATTCGGTCAAAAGATTCTTGTTTGATGTAGGGATTTTATCAGAAACATATGCCGGTGCCAAGGAGATAGTAGCTTTCGACAGGGATATGCTTAAAGATAGCTTGGTGGTGATTGTGGATTTCTCAAAGGATGTAAGAAGCGAGGAATTGATGTTTCAGATAGCGTCTATCCCTTGCACCAAACTAATTATAGGAAGTGAATACAAGTCTATGACAAAGAGTGACTACAATATCTTCCTAGCTGAGGAGGAAAGAAAAGTCAGGCTTATAAGCCCTTATATTATAGAACTAGAGAAGTTCTTTACAGGATTTCTAGAAAGGCAAAGTAATGATATTGATGAACTTGATTAGGGAAAATTATTCTAAGCTCAATAACAATGACCTTAGAATATATTCCTATATCATTCAAAATAAAAGTGAAGCTAACGAATTAAATATTAATGAAATGGCAGACGAGTTAGGTCTTAGCACAAGTTCCATAATGACTTTTACCAAAAAACTAGGGCTTGATGGCTATAGCGAGCTTAAATATCTTATCAAATGGAGCGAAGAAGATAAGAATTCCGCCTTCGATGATAATGAAATAGAATATACCAAAAACGACATAAATCTAACTATGACCATGATGACTTCCTTAAATCTAGATGGTTTGTTCAAGAAGTTAAGTGAGGCAAAAGACATCTTTGTTGTAGGCAATGGATACACCCAGCTAAATGTAGCAGAAGAGCTTAAGAGAAACTTCTTAAATGTTGGTAAGATTGTAAATATCCTAGACCAGGACTCCGATTATGATAGATACAAGAGCCTTATTAAAGAAGGAGATGTTCTTTTTGTCATATCCTTTAGTGGAGAAAATGAAAAATTAATTAATTTTCTAAAATCTATCAAGGAAGATGTAACTATAGCTTCTATTACTAAACTATCTAACAATACCATATCTCACTTATCTGACTACAATGTATCATTTGTAACTCACGAAGTTTACGACTTCAATCAAAGGATGAAAATATCACCTATCTCACAGTTTTATGTTGTGATAGACTTTATAATTCTAAAATACTTATCTTATTTGTCTTAAAATAAAAAGGGGAAATCCCCAGTCTGAGATTTACAAATTGTAATCATCGACTAGGATTTCCCCGATTCTTTTGGCGGATTTCTGTATACATCTAGCATCGTTATTGTCAATATCGGTACCAGATACCATCATTCCTGTTATAGAAATATTTCTAAGACAGCCGTATTTTTTGCTCAGTGGATTAAGTCTTGGCCAGCTAACAGCTATAAAGTCACCATCTTTATCTGCCATAATCATTTCTTTAGACAAAAGGCTTTCGTAGAGGGGAAGTTTCTCAGAAACTTTACTTAGATTAGTCTCAATTCCAGAACAGTTAATTACAATATCGGCATTAGCCGTCCTATCTCCCTTAAGGAGAAATTTACCATCTGATGTCTTTTCTATAGAGCTAGTATTAGTGATGATGTCAATTTTATCTTCATCGTAAGCTTTAAGGATTAGCTTCATAGATTCATAAGGAGTCTTTCCTCCAAGAAAGATTAGGTACTTGTAATACTTATCTATAAATATTTCCCTATCCTGAGGTCTTAGATTATTGACTATGTCAGCTGCAAAGACCGTAAATTGCATGAAATAATCCTCACAAAAGGCGAGGGCTTGGTCGTTTTCTTCTATAGCCTTCCTGCTTAGACTTAGGCTATGGTCCTTGTAGGTTTCGTAGGCATATCTTAAGTCAAACCCATTTTCAGAAAAATCTTTCTCAATCCTTTTTATTAATTCATCCAAGTTTATAAATTCATTATCGCTAAGGGCCTCTTTAATCCGAGCCTCATCTAGAGAATATTTATCATAAATATTTCCCTCATAAGGAATGTCTACTATCTTGTATTCATTATCACCGGTAAAGAAATTGATAGGCTTATTAAGATTCTTATTATTCATAAGATATCTGAAGACATCAGTTGAGGCGGCAGAAGTACCGATTATTGCGATTGATGACTCATTATCTATATCTTTTAACTTATCCTTAAGAGGGTATGGACTTTCTATATAGGATTCTTCTCCGTTAAGCTTATAGGGATCTTGGTAAAAGCTTGCTCCACTTGCAAGGAAGATAAAATCATAAGTAGACTTCCTATAACGAGTTTTAAGCTCATAAATTTCCTTATTATCTATAATAGATACACCTATATCTGTAACTTCTTCATTTATAATATTGACAAAGGGAAGATTAATGTAATCTTTCGCCTTATCTTTAAGGAAGGAAGCAAAATAAACCCTAGGAGCCATCTTCTCTATAGGATCGACCTTCTTATTATTATCTTTCATCCAATTCTTAAAATCATCCTTGTTTTCTCTTGGATAAATCATCTCGTCACTATCTACGTTGAGAAGCTTATCTAGGCTATCATCTTCGTAAGGAAGACCTGCTGGATACTCGCTTGCTTTTTCATATACATCAATTTCTATATTATCACTTTTCTTATTGTCAATCACTGACTTGAGGAAGCTAAAGCCTGATAAGGCAAAC
>CABQOK010000088.1 GCA_902465755.1 uncultured Anaerococcus sp. | reverse complement strand
GTCAAGGACTTGGCTAATTGTTTCTACTTTGCTCATTTTTCCTTCTTTCTTTTATAAATCTATTTTGATGTATTTTCTTGCGTTGTTGTAGCAAATATCTTCTACAGCTTTTCCTAAGAATTCTTCATCGGCTGGATATTCTCCGTTTTCTACTAATTCTCCTATGAAGTTACAGAGGATTCTCCTGAAATATTCGTGTCTTGGGTAGGATAGGAAGCTTCTTGAGTCTGTTAGCATTCCTATGAATTTGGAGAGGACTCCAACACTTGAGAATACTTTCATTTGCTCAATCATTCCATCCTTATGGTCGAGATGCCACCAAGCTGTTCCAAGCTGGATGTTTTGCATACCATCAGGATTTGCCCTGTTAAAGGATCCTCCAACTGTAGCAATTGGGAATTGGTCTTTTGGATTTAGTGGGAAGATTACAGTTCTTGGAAGGCCTTCGTTTTCTTCAAAGTCAGAAAGGAGGTCTGCAAGATTTTCTGCGAAGTTTAGGTCGTTTTGGCTATCTCCTCCAACGTCAGCTCCAAGCTTTTCAAACATTAATTTGGAATTGTTTCTGATTACTCCAACGTGAATTTCCATAGCCCAATCAAGCTTCTTGTATTCTTTGGCAAGGAAGATTACAAGCTCTGTTTTGTAGGCTTCTTCCTCTTCTAAGCTAATGTCTTCTCCATTTAGTTTCTTTTGAACTATTTTATTTAGGCTTTCTTCATCACATCTTCTATGTGGAATGTATTTGAAGGCTTGATCACTGGCCTTAGCTCCGTGCTCGTTAAAGAAGTCCATTCTTGCCTTTAGGGCCTTTTTGATATCTGTAAAGTTTGTAATCTCTACTCCACTTGCCTTAGAAAGATCTGCCAAATAGTCCTTGAAGCTATCTTTTTCGATGTATAGGGCATTATCTGGTCTAAAGGCTGGAAGGACCTTGACTTTGAAGTCATCCTCGGCCAAAAGCTCGTGGTATTTAAGATCATCTATAGGATCATTGGTTGTACAAACTGCAGCGACATTACTCATCTCGATTAGGCCTCTTGGTCTAAACTCATCTTTCGCTAGAAGTTCATTACACTTATCATAAATTTCTCTGGCATTTTCCTTGTTAAGACACTCTTCTATGCCAAAGAAGTTCTTAAGTTCTAGGTGAGTCCAGTGATATATTGGATTTCCTATAAGATATGGCATGATTTCCGCATACTTTTCAAACTTTTCGAAATCTTCTCCATTCCCTGTGATGTATTTTTCCTCAACCCCACAAGCTC
This sequence comes from uncultured Anaerococcus sp., assembly GCA_902465755.1. GTDB lineage: Bacteria > Bacillota > Clostridia > Tissierellales > Peptoniphilaceae > Anaerococcus. The sequence continues at coordinate 5,019 of CABQOK010000088.1, read as the reverse complement.
TCATAACTCTCCACTTGTAGTGGTCTCCACCGAGCCAAGCTTCAGTTATTGAAGGAATATTTTTGTTTTCATAAATTTCCTTAGCTTCAAGGTGACAGTGGAAGTCAAATATTGGCATCTTAGCCGCATAATCGTGATAGAGTTTCTTCCCAAAGTCATTATGAAGCATAAAGTCTTCTGTCATGAATTTCATTAGTTTCCCTTTCTTTATTATATTAGTTAATTTTTTGTCTATTATAGGTAAAAGAATTTCCTTGGATAAAGTGAGAGCTTCTCATAAGAGACGCCTCACCTACCAAAGGTTTATGTTCGTAGTTGTCTAAAAACTTGATTTTATTTGTTATTTTTATCTATCGCTTCCCATAGACCGTTTAGGTAAGCTACTCCTAGGGCTCTGTCATAGAGTCCATAGCCTGCTCTTCCTTCTTCGCCCCAGATCATTCTTCCGTGGTCTGGTCTTAGGTAGCCGTCGAAATCAGCATCGTAAAGGGCTTTCATTATAGCGTACATGTCAAGTGACCCATAGCTAGAAAGGTGAGCTGATTCATAGAATTGTTTTTCTCCTGTAAATTTGATATTTCTAGCGTGGATTGCTCCAATTTTGCCTCTTTTAGCGAAGTCTTCAATTATAGCAGGCACGTCATTTTGGGCTCTAGATCCCAACGATCCTGTACAGATACATAGGGTGTTTGATGGAGAGTCTACTAGGTTTACGATTTTTTCTAAATCTTCTGGAGTTGATGTTATTCTAGGTATGTCGAAGATTGGCCAAGCTGGATCGTCTGGGTGAACTGCCATTTTGATTCCTACTTCTTCACATGTTGGGATTATTGCTTCAAGGAAGTATTTGTAGTTTTCTCTTAATTTATCTTCATCGATATCCTTGTATTTTTCAAGAACATCTTCTAGTTGAGATAGTCTTTCTGGCTCCCAACCTGGTAATTCGAAGTTTCCTGCTCCGTCGAGGATTTCATTTACCATGTCTCTTGGAGAAAGGCCTTCTACCTTGGCTTGGTCAAAGGCAAGGGTATTAGATCCGTCTGGAAGCTCTTTATAGAGTTCTGTCTTAACCCAGTCAAATACTGGCATGAAGTTATAAATTACTGTCTTTACACCGCAGGCTGCAACGTTTCTTAGAGACTCTTTGTAGTTTTCGATGTATTTATCTCTTGTTGGAAGACCCATCTTGATATCTTCGTGAACGTTGATTGACTCGATGATTTCACAATCAAGACCTACTGCGTGGCACTTATCAACATATTCTTGGAAAACATCCTTATCCCAAACTTCTCCTGCTTCCCACTCGTTCATCATAACCATAACTCCTGTAACTCCAGGAATTTGTGCGATATATTCTAGTGAGATTGGATCATCATTTCCGTAGTGTCTAAATGTCATTTTCATAAGCGTATCTCCTTAATTATGCTAGGTACTTCTTAAGTGTAGCTCTTACACTTCCAGGGCCATGTGACAATTCTTCAAAATATTTTGTAACCATTTCTGAAAGTCCAACTTCTTCAAGATTTACTCCGAAGATTTTTTCATTTCTTAGTAAATCTTTTAGTCCTTCAGTTTCCTTGAAATCTCCTAATTTGATTCCTTCTAGACTTTCTTTTAGATAGTCCATCATAGGATCGTTTGAAAGCTCGAAAGCTTCTCCTTCATCATTTACTCCTAGAAGATATCTCAACCAACCAGCTAGGGCAAGTGGGATAAACTTAAGGTCAGCTACATCGAGATTGTCATCTTCCATATAACCTTTTATAGTCTGTCCAAATCTTACAGGAATCTTTTGTGATGTGTCTGTTGCTATCCTTTGTGGTGTATCTGGCATGAACTTGTTTGGGAATCTTACATTGATTACTTCGTCGATGAAGTCTTTTGGATCGATGATTCCTGGATTCACTACAACCTTAAGGCCTTCGTCATAGCCGATTTTCTTAATTAGCTTAACAAGTTCAGTATCTTCCATCTCTTCTGATATCTTTGTATGACCTAATACACAACCATAAGTTGCAAGCACTGTGTGAAGTGGATTTAGGCAAGTTGTAACCTTCATTGTTTCAACCTTGTTTACAGTGTCCCTATCTGCCATGTATCCTCCGCCTTCTTCGAAAGCTGGCCTGCCGTTTGTGAAACTATCTTCGATAACGAGATACTCAGCTTCTTCTGAGTTCACAAAACCTGCTATATAGGAGCCCTTGTCTGTTACCACAGTTTCCATTCCACTAAATCCAAGATCCTCTAGGTGTTTTTGAACATCTTCTGCAGGTCTTGGTGTGATCTTATCGATCATAGAAAGTGGGAAGGCAATTTTTTCTTCAAGATATTTGATAAATCCTTCTTCTACAAAGCCTTTTTCTAGCCAAGTCTTAGCTATAAGCATAACAGAGTTTTTGACTAAATCTCCATTGTGGCTTGCATTATCCATTGACAATAGGGTTAGGGCCTTGCCATTTTCCTTATATCTTAGGTTTAGTAAAGCTGTTACAATGCTCATAAGGTGCTTACTAGCTTCTGGACCATTCTCAAGATCTTCTCTAACTACTCCCATGAGATTTCCATCTGAACCGTAGAGGTTGTAGCCTTTTTCTGTAATCGTGAAGCTCATTAGTTCAAGGTTAGGATTTGTGGCAATTTCTTTAATTCTTGTCATATCCTTAAGAGTTAGAGCTTCAACTAGGTTGGCTATTAAGTTTGTATCGAAATTACCATCCTTGTGAAGGGTAACTGATAGGGCTAGGTTGTCGTATGGCTTGTAAATCTTTTCGATGATTTCTTCATCAAAGGTTTCTACAACAGAAATTCCACGATCTTCCTTGCCTGCATTTATTGCGTCTTGGTTTACTCTTGCGATAAATCCTCTAAAGATATTACCTGAACCAAAAGCGAGCCATTTTGGATCCTTGATTGATTCTTCTCTAAGCTTTTTTACGTCATATTTTGGACCCTTGTCCACTTTTTCTAGAATTTGATCTAGGTTCTCTAGTTTTAGTTCCATAAACTCCTCCATTTTAATTGCTAAAGCTTCCTATTCCTCTTATACCCTAATCGTTTCGTATCTTGTAAAATTTCCTGATCTCCTAAAATATCTAGTTAATCAAAATTTATTGTAAGCGGTTGCAATTTGTGCTAAAAATTTTTGAGAGATTTCAAAAATATTCTCTTATTGTAATCGCTTACAACCTCTTCTGATATTAATATAACACTTAGTCAAAGGAATGTCAAATGTTTTTTTGAAGATTTCTAGAATTAAAGCAAAACGCAAAACCAAGGCTTGTAAGACAGTGGATTTTGCGTTTTCTTCTTGTTATTTATTATTTTTATTCTTTAAGATTACAAAGCCATAGGGACTTAAACTTAGCTTATCTTCTTCTAATTCTGCCTTTGCATTTGAAAAGATTATATCCTTACCCCTTGCTTCTATTTTCCTTTCTTCATCTGAGAAGTTGGCGATAATTTCTAGCTTTTTACCATCTAGGATTCTTTCGTAGGCTATTATCTCCTCATCAAAACCTTCCAAAGGCTTGAAGTCTCCATAGATTAGGATATCAGAATACTCACTATTTTGCCTAAAGTCTATCATTTTTTTGTAGAAGTTTAGGACAGAATCCTTATCCTTTTCCTCATCCTCCGCATTTACTTTAGGATTTTCGTAGGCCATGGCAAGCCAAGGTTTAGTTTCTGAGAAGCCTCCGTACTTTTCCCCAGTCCAGGCGAAAGGAACTCTTGGGTTGTCCCTACTTCTTAGGTTGGTGAAGTAGAGTGCTTCCTTCTCGCTAAAGCCTTCCTCTAGCGTTCTATTATAGGAGTCTATAGATTGAATATCTTGAAAGTCGTCCTTAGACTCTCTTACGAAGTTTTTCATACCGAGCTCTTGACCTTGGTAGATATAAGGAGTTCCCCTAAAGAAGAAGTAAATTCCTCCAAGCATCTTTATAGCATCGATATCCTCGTCCTTTTCCCTTAAAATCTTAGTAGTAGCCCTTGGTTGGTCGTGATTTTCAATGAAATTTGCTGACCAGCCATATTTTTGGATTGACTCTTGACTATCGAAAATTGACTTTCTAAAGTCACTTACCTTCCAGTCAAGTCTCTTGTACCAGGTTTCTTCAACCACGTCGAAGTTGGCTGGGATAAAGTCAAATACCATAGAAAATACCCCATCATCACCGATGTAGTTTACATACTTGTCATAAGAAAGACCAGCAGTCTCGCCAACAGTCATGGAGTCGTGAATTCTAAAGGTGTTATCTGAAAGGATCCTTATGAGATCTTCAACTCCCTCTTGATTTCTACCGAATTTAACGACAGAAACTCTGCCATCAGCCCCGTCTGGATCTCCACTTTTGTAGGATGGGTCTTTCTTGATGTGATTGATTGCATCCATCCTAAAGGCTGTAATTCCCTTATCAATCCAGAAATTAACAATATTAATCACTTCTTCTCTAAGCTTAGGATTTTCCCAATTGAGATCTGGCTGCTCTTTAGCAAAGGAATGGAAGTAATAGGCATCTTCACCATCTATCTTAGTCCAAGTAGATCCACCAAAGATTGATCTCCAGTTGTTTGGAGGCTCTTTCCCTTCTTTGATGATATAATAATTCCTGTAAGGACTATCCTTATCTGATATCGCCTCCTTAAACCACTCATGTTCGTTGGAAGTGTGGTTTAGGACAAGGTCCATCATGATCTTGATATCTCTTTTTTTCGCTTCTTCTACCAAAAGATCAAAGTCTTCCATAGTGCCAAACTCTTCATTGATATCGAAATAATCAGAAATGTCATAACCATTGTCGGCCATTGGGGACTTATAAATTGGGCAAAGCCAAATCATAGTAATGCCCAAGTCCTTTAAGTAATCAAGTTTTTCAACAATTCCCCTAATATCGCCTATCCCATCATTGTTCGAGTCATTGAAAGACCTAGGATAAATCTGATAAACAATTTCCTTCTGCCACCACTTTTTTTGCATAAAATCTCCTTTTATCTTTACTCTTTGGAATACTATACTATAAG
>CABQOK010000087.1 GCA_902465755.1 uncultured Anaerococcus sp. | reverse complement strand
TGCTTGAAGTACGCAACCAAATACCATTTCATCTACATCTTCTGGTTTGATTCCCGCTCTTTCAATTGCTCCCTTAACTGCTGTAATTCCTAAATCTTGAGCACTAACTGATTTTAATGCTCCGCCGTATGATCCTATTGGTGTTCTTGCTGCACTTGCTATTACTACTTTTCTAGTCATATTATCTCCTTATATTTAAAATTCGTTTACTTTCGATCTATTTCTTATTTGCTGTAGTCGTAGAAACCTTTACCAGTTTTTCTACCTAAATCTCCTGCTCTTACCATTTGTCTTAGAAGTGGATTTGGTCTGTACTTGCTATCTCCAAATTCATTGTATAGAACTTCCATGATTGCAAGACATGTATCAAGACCTATAAGATCTCCTAAAGCAAGAGGTCCCATTGGGTGGTTTGCACCAAGTTGCATTCCCTTGTCGATATCTTCAACACTTGCAAGTCCATCTGCAAGAACTCCGATTCCTTCGTTAATCATTGGGATTAGAAGTCTGTTTACTACAAATCCTGGTCCTTCTTTAACTTCGATAGGTTGTTTTCCTAAATCTTCTGCAAGTTTGAATATTGTTGTGTTTGTTTCATCAGATGTGTGAAGTCCTCTGATAACTTCAACTAATTTCATTACTGGAACTGGATTGAAGAAGTGCATTCCAATAACGTTTTCTGGTCTGTTTGTAGATGCAGCAATATCTGTAATTGATAGTGAAGATGTGTTAGATGCAAGGATTGCTCCTTCTTTTACAACTTCATCAAGTTCTTTGAAGATTTCTTTTTTAAGTTTTGGATTTTCTGTAGCAGCTTCTATAACTACGTCACAGTCAGCCAAATCTTTTACTTCTGTTGTGTAAGTAATGTTTTTAAGAGCTTTATCTTTTTCATCTTCTGTCATTCTTTCTTTAGAAACTTGTTTAGCATAGGATTTTTCAATTCTTGCTTTAGCTTTTTCTAAGAATTCATCTTTGATATCTCTAACTACTACTTCGTATTTTCTTGCAGCAGTTTCTACGATACCGCCACCCATAATTCCTGAACCGATTACTCCAATTTTCATAATTACTCCTTTATTTTTTCTCTCTACTTTATACTTACCCGATTATTTATTTTTAAACTCAGCTTTTTCTTTATTTAAGAAAGCATTCATACCTGCTTTTTGATCTTCTGTTGCAAATGATAGACCAAATAGGTTTTCTTCAATCTTAATAGCTGAATCTATATCAACTTGTCCACCAACGTTTATAGCTTCTTTAGCAAGTCTAACTGCAACTGGTCCGTTAGAAGCAACTTTAGAAGCAAGTTTTGCTACTCTTTCCTCTAATTCTTCTGCAGGAACCACTTCTTGAACAAGTCCTATTTCTAATGCCTTATCAGCCTTGATGTTTGATGATGTGTAGATTAGATATTTTGCATATCCAGGTCCCACTAGTCTTTGTAGTCTTTGTGTTCCGCCAAAGCCTGGTAGGATTCCAAGCCCTGTTTCTGGTTGACCAAATAGTGCCTTGTCACTTGCGATTCTAAAATCACAGCTCATAGCAAGCTCACATCCGCCACCTAGAGCGAATCCATTAACAGCTGCTATTGTTGGGATTTCGAGACTTTCTAGTTTTCTAAATACTGCTAGCCCCTTCTTACCAAAAGCTTTTCCTTCAAGTGGAGAAAGTGTTGACATTTCCTTGATATCTGCTCCTGCTACGAAGCTTCTTCCTTCACCTGTTACTATAAGAGCTCTTAAGTCCTTGTTTTCCTTGATTTCATCTAAAACTTTCTCAAGTTCGTCAAGAACTTCAGAGTTAAGTGCATTAAGAGCCTTTGGTCTATTGATTGTAAGCTTTCCTACAAAGCCATCAACTTCGTACTTGATTGTGTTGTATTCCATAATCGCCTCCTATTTAGCAATAAATTATTACTAGGTCTTTATTTTGTGATATTTTTTTATCAATAAGCTTTAATAGTTAGCTGCTTATAATATGATGTTTATTCAACTATCATCTTCTAAGCAGCTTCTATCCTACAAGCTAATTAGTTAGCTTTTCTTTCATTTATTAATTCTGTTAATTTTGGAACTACTTCAAATAGATCCCCAACAATACCGTAGTCAGCAATATCAAATATTGGTGCATCTGGGTCTTTATTGATAGCTATGATTGTATCACTTGCTCCAATACCAGCCAAGTGTTGGATAGCTCCAGAGATACCAACAGCTATATAAACTTTTGGTCCTACTGTCTTACCTGATTGGCCTACTTGGTGAGAGTGAGAAATCCAACCAGCGTCTACAGCAGCACGTGATGATCCTACTGTACCATCTAAGGCTTCTGCTAAATCTTCGATTAGCTTAAAGTTTGCAGGATCTGCAAGTCCACGTCCACCAGAAACGATGTATTCTGCACCAGCAAGATCTACTTCTTCTCCTTCATCTCTTGGGATAAAGTCTAAGATTTTTGTTCTAACTTCTCCGTCGTATTTGATATCTTCAGAGATTTCTTCGATTTCATCTTTAGCGCCAACTTCTTCTTTAGAGAATACTCCTGGACGAACTGTACCCATTTGTGGTCTAGAATCTGGGCAAAGGATTTGAGCCATTAGGTTACCACCAAAGGCAGGTCTTGTCCATTTAACATTTCCTGTTTCAAAGTCAACGTCAAGTTCTGTACAATCTGCTGTAAGTCCAGTTCCAAGTCTTGAAGAAATTCTTGGACCTAGGTCACGTCCTACGTTAGTAGCACCGATTAGGATTACATTTGGATTGTGTTTTTCAACTAGTTTACAAATAGCATTTGTATAAATATCTGTATTGTATTGTTTATATTCTTCACCTTCTACAGTAATTACGCCATCAACGCCGTATTTTTTAACTTCTTCTTTTGCATTATCAGCATTTTCGCCGATGATTACTGCATATAGTTTTTCTTTAAGTACATCAGCCATTTTTCTGCCTGGATTTAGTAATTCTAATCCAACATTTAAGGCTTTTCCTTCTTCATTTGTTTCTACAATTACCCAAAGGTTTTTATTATCTGTCATACTTCCCCCTTAAATAAGCTTTTGATCTACTAGAGCATCCATTAACTTAGTTGCTGCTTCTTCTGCTTCCATGTCTTCAAACATAACTGCAATTTTTGTTCTGTCTGGAGCGTAAGATTTATTAACTCTAGTTGGAGATCCCTTAAGACCAATTTTTGTCTTATCAATGGTAGCCTCTAAATCGTCAAATGTGATTTGTCCGATTTCAGCCTTTTTAGCTTTAAGTTTATTTTTGATTTTTGGATATCTGAGCTCTTCGTCACCATATTTTGTAAATGTGATTAGGGCTGGAAGTACAGATTGTACGTTTTGAGCTCCACCTTCTACTTCTTGTAAAACTTTAATTCCTTCATCGTTTAGCTCTGCTGTATAAGCGCGTGTAACTTGAGGAAGTCCTAGGTGTTCTGCAAGTTCTGGTCCTACTTGTGCTGTATCTCCGTCAATAGCTTGAAGACCACAGTAAATTAGGTCAGGCTCGCCTTCTTTTTCTGCCACTGCCTTTATAGCATTAGCTAGAATGTAAGATGTAGCAAGTGTATCAGATCCACCGAATTTTCTATCTGTTACAAGATATGCCTTATCAGCTCCAACTGCTAGACAATCTCTAAGCATTGATTCTGCTTGTCCTGGTCCCATTGATATTACTACAATGTTTACTTCAGGATCTTTATCCTTAAGTCTAAGAGCTTGTTCAAGAGCGAAAGCATCGTAAGTGTTTAAGATACTTGGAACGCCCTTTCTTATAAGTGTATTTGTAATAGGATCGATTTTGATCTCATTTGTGTCTGGAACTTGTTTCGCACATACGAAAATATTCATATATCCCCCTTTAATTCTAAGTAACTATCGAGCTTATTTATTTAATAATGCGCCAGATACAACCATTAACATTACTTCTGAAGTACCTTCATAGATTTCTGTTATTTTTGCATCTCTCATCATTCTTTCAACTTCGTATTCTTTGATATAGCCGTATCCACCTAGTAGTTGAACAGCCTTTGTTGTAACATCCATTGCAACTCTTGATGCTTTAAGTTTTGCTTCAGCTGCTGCTACAGTGTAGCTTTCACCTTCATCTTTAAGTGTTGCTGCTTTATAAACTAAGTGACGAGCTGATTCAATGTCAATTGCCATTTCAGCAAGTTTGAATTGTGTATTTTGGAATTTAGCTAGTGGTCTACCAAATTGGTTTCTTTCCTTTACGTATTTAACTGCCTTATCAAGAGCACCTTCAGCTATACCTAAAGCTTGAGCTGCTATACCAATTCTACCACCATCTAGTGTTTGCATTGCGTATTTGAAGCCCTTACCTTCTTCACCAAGCATGTTTTCTTTTGGAACTTTACAATCTCTAAAGATTAACTCCATTGTTGAAGAACCTTTGATACCCATCTTATCTTCTACTGTACCAAAGTCGAATCCTTCCATTCCTTTCTCAACGATGAATGCAGAAATTCCTCTAGTTCCTTGCTCTTTGTCAGTCATTGCAAATACAACATAAGTATCAGCGAAACCAGCGTTTGTTATAAAGATTTTTGAACCGTTAAGTACGTAGTGATCTCCATCAAGTTTAGCAACTGTTTTTTGTCCTGATGCGTCTGTTCCTGCATCTGGTTCTGTAAGTGCGAAAGCACCGAGCTTTTCACCTGAAGCAAGTGGTGTTAGGTATTTTTCTTTTTGTTCTTCGTTACCGAATTTGTTAATACAATCAGCGCAAAGTGATGTATGAGCTGAAACGATAACTCCTGTTGTTGCGCATGCTTTAGAAAGTTCTTCTACGCAAAGAACATATGTAAGTGTATCTAGTCCTATTCCACCGTATTCTTCATCGAAAGGAATTCCAAAAAATCCTAATTCTTGCATTTTTGCTACGTTATCTTCTGGGAACATGTGTTTTTCGTCTACTTCTATTGCAAGTGGATCAACTTCTTTTTGAGCGAAGTCTCTGAACATGTCTCTCATTTCTACTTGTTCTTCTGTTAACTTATACATAATCTCTCCTTATAAAACTTTTTAGATGATATATCAGAATTGATATATTCTTAACTAACTCTTATGTTATTATATTAACAATGTTAACGACAAATGTCAAGCTCTTTTTTAAGTTTTTACAAAATTTTAATATAGATTTTATAAAAACCTAAGCCCATGAAATTTATTTTCCTTATATATATAAACATTTTCCTATATATATAAACATTTTCCTTATCAACTTACATAAATCACTGATTTATTAGTTAAGTAAGTATATTTATACAATATAAGAGCATATTTTCATAGACATAAGCTTATTTATCTCTTCACTAAACATGATATCACAAAAATCCCCTATGTCAATCGTTTACAGTAATAATTATATTGTTTTCCCGTAAAAAAACCTTGTAGCGGTATAATGTTTAATTTTCAACGATGATAGATTTTGAATCGGCAAAAAATTTTTTTTGAAAACATTTTTACAAAACTAAAATCTTGTGATATAATCTAAGCATAAATATTAAATGATATTTAATACATATTATTTATAGGAGGTTTATATGAATAATTATAACGCAATATCAGATGATATTATCCAACAAATAAAGGATGCCGTTTCTGGTAAAGTTTATGTTGGAGATGAGGTAAACGAAGACTTCTTCCACGATGAGATGCCTATCTATGGTGATGGATATCCAGATTGTCTAGTGGATGCAACATCAAAAGAAGATGTAGCAGCTGTAATGAAAATTTGTAACGAAAACAAGGTTCCCGTTATAGCAAGAGGTGCTGGTACTGGTCTTACAGGTGCTGGTGTTGCTATTAAAAAAGGTGTAATGATTAACATGCAAACCATGAACAAAATCATCGAATATGATGAAGACAACATGGTAGTTAGAGTACAACCTGGTGTTTTACTAAATGATTTGGCTGAAGATTGTCTATCAAAAGGTTACCTATACCCACCTGATCCAGGTGAAAAGTTCGCAACTCTAGGCGGAAACGTTGCTACAAACGCTGGTGGTATGCGTGCTGTTAAATATGGTACAACTAGAGATTATGTTAGAGCTATGGAAGTTGTCCTTCCTAACGGAGAAATCACTACTTTTGGTGCTGTAATTTCTAAATCATCAACAGGTTATTCACTTAAAGATCTTATGATTGGTTCTGAAGGTACTCTTGGAATCATAACAGAGTTAACTTTAAAAATAGTTCCAGCTCCAAAAACAACTATTTCATTAATAGTTCCATTTGAAGATTTAAACAGCTGTATAGCAACTGTTCCAAAACTATTCCAAG
>CABQOK010000086.1 GCA_902465755.1 uncultured Anaerococcus sp. | reverse complement strand
TAAGGGTAAAGTAAAAGAGGTTATAGAGATTAAAGATCCAATAGAAGCTTATGAGTATTCCAAAGAAACAGCGAGTGAAGACGACTTGGTTATTTGGTGTGGATCCTTATATTTGGTAGGTGATATATTAAAGCATGAAAAAAGCTCCTAAAAAGGAGCCTAGAGTAAATCTTTGATTTGAGTAAAGAACATAGAGGGGCTAAGTTTTTCTGATCCTCTCTTTTTTATTGATAGAATATGGAGATTCTTCTTAGCTCTTGTCATTGCAACATACATTACTCGTCTTTCTTCTTCGATTTTATTTTCTAGATCTTCATTATCTACAAGAATAGGAAACTCGTTTTTTACCATGTTGATTACAAAGACATTATCATATTCCAAGCCCTTAGACTTATGGATGCTTGAAAGGATCAAGTCAGAATTAGAAGATGAGAGCTTCTTTTCTAGCTTATCTTTCTTGTTATAAAAGTCTTCTAAAGTATTTAAATTTTTTGTGAAATTAACCATCGATTCGATAAAGAGGTCCTTATTTACAACTTCTTCCCTGTACTTCCTACTGAAATTTGATATATAGGATTTGTAGTCCATATATTTATAAATATAGGATATCTTCTTATCAAGACTTAGCTTTCTTATATGTTTTAGCTGTTTTTCCTTTTGGATAAGGGTTTCTATCTTATAATCTTCCAAATCCAATTCATAAAGAGCTTCAAAGACATTTTTGTTAATAGCCTTATGGGAAAGCCTGTCTACTTCTTTTTTCTTAAGAAAAGTACCTATCTTGTAATAAATCTCACAAAAAAGGTCGAGCCTATCAAAATCATCAGAAAATTCAATAATATTAAATAGATCATCTATAATTTTTGACTCGAAGAAGTTGAGACTAGAAATATTCACAGAAAAGTCTATTTCATCTTCCATTAGAAAAGAAATAATATTTACTGCTTGGATATTATTCCTAAATAAAATTGCATTTTTTTCTCCCGGATTCATATTTTCTATTATAAATTTGTATTGGTCTTTTACATCCCTTAGACTTTTGATTGATATTTTTCCATCAAAATCATTTTGAGTGAACAAATCCTTAGGATAACGATCTTTGTTAATATCGATAAATGACTTGGATAGATTTACTATGTTTTTTGAAGACCTATGGTTTTCAGTCATCTCTACGATCTTCAAATTAGGGTATTTATTTTTTAGATTAAGTAAGTAGGATACATTGGCAGCCCTAAATGAGTATATCGATTGGTCATCATCAGCTACTATCATCAAGTTATTGAATGGAGCTGAGATTTTTTCTATGATTTTAAATTGAATTAAGGAAGTATCTTGTCCCTCGTCTACTTGTATATATTTATATTTATTTCTAATAGAACGTAAAAGTCTTGGGTCATTTTCAATCAGCTTAAGGGCTATAACTTGCATATCATCAAAGTCTATATAGAAATTTCTTATTTTAAAATTCTCGTAGGCTCTATAGATTTGGAGACAATTTTTGACCTTGGAATCCAATAAATATGACTCATCAATCATGGCGTTTTTCATATAAGAAGTTAATCCAAAAAACTCATTGAGATCTTCTTTTGATATTTTTTTATTATTGATTTTAAAATAAATCTTACTAATCAAATCGTATTTATTATAGAGGTCATCGGATTCCAATAGTCTTAGATTCTTATTATTTATTTTGAGATAATTTCTTATAATTAGATAGCAAAAGGCATGAATGGTCATAAAATTAGTCTTAGAAGACTTGTATCTTTCCTTCATATCTACTGCCTGGGCTTTAGAGAAGGTTATGGTAAGGATATGCTTAGAATTTACTGTTTCTGATAGAAAGTTTATTCTTTCCAAAAGCATGGTAGTTTTTCCTGCGCCAGGGCCAGCTAGGACTAAAATTGGACCATCTTTGTGCCTTAAGGCTAAATTTTGTTGGCTAGTTAGTTTCATATCTATATTTTATCATATTAATTTCTTTAAATATATGTTAAAATATAAGAAGAAGAAAATAATAGATGGGGGAAATAATGCTTACACAAAATTTTTTGAAATCAAGAACATCAACTAGAGACTTTAAAGAAGATAATTTATCAAGCAAAGTAGTAGAAGAATTAAATAAAGAAATGGAAGCTTCTGCTGAAAAATATGGAAAAGAAGATATCAAATTCTTACTACTAACAGATGGTGATGATGTCTATCAAAAACTCCAAGGCCTTGCAGGATATAAGGGAGTGATGATTAAGGCTCCAAGTTATATTGCCTTGAACACTCTAAACGATAAAAAAGAAACATATGTCAAGGCAGCTTACGCTATGGAAGAGCTAATTACAAAGCTAAATGAGCTTGACCTTGGTAATTGTTGGATTACAGTTAGCGAGGTAGAAGAAGATGTCAAAAAATCTGCCTTCAATTTCACTGAAGGTGATGTTTCTATACTCTTGGCTATAGGTTATCCATTAGATGAAACAGTTAGAGAACACAAATACTATGATAGACTTGCAAACTCTGACTTGGTATATATAGATAGCTTTGACAATCCTGCAAGCGATGAAGATCTTGAGCAAAGAGGTCTTAATAGTATATTTGATTATGCAAAATATGCTCCATCAGCATACAATTCTCAACCATGGAGATTCTTAATAGAAGATGATAAACTTTCAATCTATATCAAAGACTATGCTGGCAATGTAAATTTAATAGATGCTGGTATAATAATGTATTATATTGATGAATTAGGAAAGACAATTTCATCTAATAGCAAGTGGGATATCAAACCACTCGTAGATGGAAGCGAATATACCTATATCGCAAGTAAGAATTTATAGAATAATGGGCGCACAAGCGTCCTTATTTTAATGGAGGAGTTAGAATTGATAAGATTATATACAGAAAAAGATTTTGAAAAGATGAGAGCAGCAGCGGAGGTTCTCTGCCAAACTCATCTTGCTATAAAAGAAGTTATCAGGGAAGGAATCACAACTTTAGATCTTGATAAATTTGCCAATGAATTTATTACAAAACACAAAAAGGCAATTCCTGCCCAACTAGGTTATGGAGATTTTCCCTTTACCCTTTGCATTTCAGTAAATGATGAGATATGCCACGGATACCCAACAGACTATGTCTTAAAAGAAGGTGATATTGTCTCAATTGACAATGTTATCGAACTTGATGGTGGTCTTGCTGATTCTTGCTGGACTTATACAATTGGAAAGATGAGTGAAGAAGATCAGAGATTGGTCGATGTTGATCTTGAATGTTTAAAAAGAGGAATTAAGGCAGCTATTCCAGGAAATAGAATAGGGGATATCGGAGCTGCTATTCAAGAATATGTCGAAGATGAGAATGGATTTTCTGTTATTAGAGACTTTATAGGTCACGGAATAGGAAAGGAAATGCACGAAGATCCACAAGTTCCTCACTACGGAAAGGCCGGAAGAGGACCTAGAATCGAAGCTGGGATGGTATTTACTATTGAGCCAATGATTGCAGCTGGTGATTGGAAGATGAAAGTTGACGATAACGGTTGGACAGCAAGAACAAGAGATGGGTCCAAATGTTCTCAATTCGAACACCAACTAATAATTCATGAAGACGGTCCAGAAATAATAACTGATCAAGATAAGTATAAGTTAACAGAAGAGGATCTAGATTTTATAGTAAATTATAAAAAAAGAAACAATATATAGTAAAAGCACGGTCTGGTGACCGTGCTTTTATATATCTTCTAGAGATATTTGGTTTTTGTACTTTTCTTTTTCTTTCATTTTCTTGTTATAACAGGATCTACACAAAGGCTCGTATAAATCTTTTGAACCAATTTGGATACGAGATTCATCCGAAGTCTTTCTGTAAGAGGCCCAGGCATCTTCACCACATGAAGCGCAAATCGCGTGGTGCTTTACTAGTTCGTCTGCTATAGGCATGATTTCTTTTATAATCTCAAATGGTTGGGTCCTATAGTCCATATCAAGTCCTGATACAACTATAGTAATCTTCATTGCCATTAGTTCGTTAAATATATCAATAACTTCACTTGGATCATTGGGGAAGAATTGTAATTCATCAATCCCTATACAATCTATGTCGTTATTTTTAGCATACGTTAAGATTTCTTTTAGGTTTTCGACCTTATGAGCGTCCAATTCTAAGTTATCGTGACTTACAATTTTTCTCTCGTCATCTCTACTATCAATCGATGGTTTAAAGGCTACGATTTTATAATTCGCTATCCTCATCCTATAAAGCTCTCTCCAAAGGGAGGTTGTTTTTCCTGAAAACATTGAACCTGTGTGGACGATTAATCTTCCTTGCTTTTTCATATTATCCCTATACATTAAACTTAAAGTTGACTACATCCCCATCTTGCATGATGTAATCTTTTCCTTCTTGCCTTAAGAGACCTTTTTCTTGTGCCTTGTGGATTGAACCTGATTCTACCAAGTCATCATAAGAGACGATTTCCGCCTTGATAAACCCTCTCGATATATCAGAATGGATTTTTCCAGCAGCATCTACTGCCTTGGTTCCATTTGCTATAGTCCAAGCTCTAGTTTCCATTTCTCCTGTTGTCAAAAAGGACATTAGGTTTAGTGTTTTATAAGAATCCTTGATTACCTTATCTGTACCAGATTCTTCAAGTCCAAGCATAGCTAAAAACTCCGCTCTTTCATCTTCGTCTTCGATTTCGGAAATTTCTTGCTCAATTTTAGCAGAAACTACAGAAACTTCAGCTCCTTCGCTTTTTGCAAACTCACGTACCTTTTCTACATAAGGATTTTCCTTACCATCATTTGCGGCGTCTTCTTCGTTTACATTACATACATAGATGATTGGTTTGGTAGAAAGAAGCTGATAAGCTCTAAGCATTTTATTTTCTTCTTCATTTAAGTCTAATATTCTTGCGGATTTGCCTTCTTCTAGAACTTCCTTTATTCTTTCAAGAAGCTCAACTTCACTTCGAGCACTTTTATCACTTCTTGCGACCTTTTTCCTTTTCTCTAAAACCTTATCTACAAGTTCAAGGTCAGAGAAAATTAATTCAAGATTTATTGTCTCAATATCTCTTAATGGGTCAACTGATCCATCTACATGGGTTACGTTAGCGTCATCAAAGCATCTTAAGACTTCAACTATTGCTTCTGTTTCTCTGATATTAGATAAGAACTTATTTCCTAGTCCTTCACCCTTGGAAGCACCCTTTACTAGCCCTGCTATATCATAAAACTCTACAACTGCTGGAACTATCTTTTTGCTAGAGCTCATTTCTGATAGAACTTCTAGTCTTTGATCAGGCACATTTACAAGACCAACATTTGGATCTATAGTCGCAAATGGATAGTTGGCAATAAGCGCACCTGCTTTGGTAATGGCGTTGAATAATGTTGATTTTCCAACATTAGGCAAGCCTACTATTCCTAATTTCATTTAATCACTCCATCCACTTATTTTATTTTTATAACGCTTATATTATAATTGTTTTAAGAGAAATATCAATCAGAATGTAAGATGAATTATTGCTAAGAGTCACTTGTTTAATCTCTTTCTTCAAATTAATTATGTAAAGAGATTATTATTAGTATAATAGATTTAGATGATTACTTTAAGATTTAAGGAGAAAAATATGAATATCAACGAACGATTAGAAAAACTTAGAAATCTAATGAGAGAAAGAAATATAGATGCTTATATAGTACCAACTTCTGATCCGCATCAGTCTGAATATTTATCTGATTATTACAGGACTCGTGAATTTATATCTGGCTTTACTGGATCTGCTGGTACAGCTCTTATAACTATGGATGACGCACTTCTATGGACTGATAGTAGGTATTTCTTGCAAGCGGCTAAGGAACTTAAACATTCTGAGTTTAAATTGATGAAAATGGGGGTGGAAGGTGTCCCTAATCTAATCGAATACTTGGATGAAAATATTGGAGAGTTTGGGAAAATTGCTTTCGATGGTAAAAACTTCTCAGTAAAAGCCTACAAGGACCTAAGCGAAAGTATGGGTGCAAGGATTTTACTCTCTGATGTTGATTACATCTCCCAAATCTGGACTGATAGACCTAGCCTAAGAAAAGACAAAGCTTGGATTATGGAAGATAAGTATGCAGGCGAAAGTATATCGCAAAAGCTTCTTCGCCTTAGAAATATAATGGCAGCCAATGATTATGATTATACCTTTATAGGATCACCTGAAGATATTTGCTATCTTTTAAATATTAGGGGTAATGATATTGATTACAATCCTGTTCTTTTATCATATTCATTGATATCCAAGGATGAAGCTTACATGTGCATTGATGAGGAGAAAATTCCTGGAGAAGTTAGAGATTATCTTGAAGATAATGGTGTTAAATTATATG
>CABQOK010000085.1 GCA_902465755.1 uncultured Anaerococcus sp. | reverse complement strand
TGCGAAGGTCCTTGATATTAGGAAGAATACTCCAATTGGGGCAAGTTTCATTACCCACATGGTCATTCCCATCATTAGATCGTTCATCTCTGTTACGACGTTACCTAGAGTAATTAGCCTATCTTCCATAGATGCTATGAGTAGACCTACTATAACTGCAAATATTATAATTTGAATCATTTCTCCATTAGCTAGGGCTCCTATTGGGTTAGTTGGCACAAAGTTTAGGATAGTTTTTGATAAGGAGAATTCTTCTCCTCCGTCTACTTCAAATTCATTAGATCCTAGACTCATATTCATTCCCTTACCTGGGTTAATTATTCTTGCAAGCATTAGGGATAAAAATATTGCAAGAGCTGTGGTGCATATATAGAATAATACAATTCTTACTCCAACCTTACCTAGAGTTTCCGTATCTCC
Source organism: uncultured Anaerococcus sp. (assembly GCA_902465755.1). Classification (GTDB taxonomy): domain Bacteria; phylum Bacillota; class Clostridia; order Tissierellales; family Peptoniphilaceae; genus Anaerococcus. The sequence continues at coordinate 5,991 of CABQOK010000085.1, read as the reverse complement.
TAAGTTTCTACAGCCGTCCGCTATAGAGAAGAATACTAGTGGAACTACTAGCATTTGCATAAGTCTAATAAAGACCTGTCCTATAGTATAAAATATTCCTTCGACTAGGACATCATCACGGAAATGGCCCGCTGGCATGAAGTAGTGGATTAGGATTCCAACTACAAGTCCTGCTATTAAGGCTATAAATATTTGTTGGGAGAGTCCTAGTTTCTTTTTCTTATTTTTTTCCATTCAGTCCCTCCTTGTCAATGTATTCGTGCAGAGCGGATTTCCAATCATTAAACTTGTATCCACCTGTTATATCTAGGTAGTAGTTGCTGATACCCCTAAAGCTTGGCACCATGTCAACTTTACTTTCATCAATTACTTCCTCAATCTCAGCATTAAGACCAATATAGTCTATAATTTCTTGAGCAAATTCCTTGTGAGAGCAGTAACCTTCGCATGAAGCATGGTAGGTACCGAAATTACTTGTTTTAATTAATTCTATTAGGAACTTACTTAGCTCAAAAGCTGGTGTTGGTGATGAGAACCTGTCTTTTGGCATTATAATCTTGCCTTTTTTGGCTTGGTCTATTATGTTTTCCACGAAGGAATTTTCCCTAGAATATAGTCTAGATACTCTGATTATAAAGTAGTAGTTTGAGAAATTCCTTACGAATTCTTCTCCCAAAAACTTACTCTTGCCATAGACTGTGTTAGGTCTAGGCGTATCTATTTCCTTTAAGGGATTTATTGTATTACCATCGAAGACATCTCCTGTCGATAGTTGAACTATTTTAGTCTGGTGACGGTTGGCTGCTATAGCTATGTTTTTGGCACCAATAGCATTTAAAAGATAAGCCTCGTCAGGATTTTTCTCACATTCATTCTTCTTGGATAGACCTGAGGCATTTACGATTATGGTTGGCCTAAGTCTTTCTATGAATGTAGAAACTTCCTTTTGATTTGTAATATCGACTTCATTTTTGTCTGTTGCAACTATTTCTGCATCGATTGGATCTAGGTATCTGTAGATGGTAGAGCCGAGTCTACCGTGAGATCCTGTTATCCAAATCTTATCTCTTACTCCAAGTTTCATAAGAACCTCTTTTCTATTTTTAATGTTTCTATTGTATTATTATATACTTTAATGAAAATTTAGCAATGTTTTACAGCTATTCACTAAGGCAGAGATTATAAGATAGTTTTACTTTATAAAGAAAAAAAGTTCGACGAATCGAACTAAAATGGCAGGCCTGGAGGGAATCGAACCCCCATCTTTGGCTTCGGACACCCTTGTTCTGCCACTAAACTACAGGCCCATTTGTGATAGTTATATTGGAAAATCCTATTGGATTTAGGAATCTCAATGGCAGGAAGGTATTTCCTAGCCCACTATCGACATATATTATACCATTTTTATAGTAAAATACTCCCGAATCATAATCTGGAAGAAAGCCCTCACCGGGACTTATGACAGCTCCAATTAGAGGAAGCCTTACTTGCCCACCATGGGTGTGACCCGAGAAGATAAAGTCAAAGTCCCTTGTCTCCTCTGCCCTAACATCCCTTGATAGATGGCTTAAGATAATATTAATAGAATCATTTTCGGGCTTATATTTTTCATAAAATCTAGCATAGTGGCCCAGACCATATAGATTTATTTTATTTTCCCCCACATAGAATGATCTTTGATCATTAAATAAATATACAATTCCAAGCTTTTTTATTTCTCTAGCAAAGACATCGAGATTAGGACCTGCTTCCTCATGGTTGCCGCTTATATAGTAGCAAGGAAATCCTAGACTCATCAAGTGTCTTAAGAAAAAGACTGACCTTTCTATCTTTCTTTCTGTACCATAATCTATTATATCGCCTGTAAGGATAATAAAGTGAGGGTCGAAATCCTTAATCTTACTAAGAACTTCTCCTAGATTGGCAAGGACATTGGAATGAAAGTCCGATATCTGTGTGATTCTTATAGGACTTTTGGCCTTTTTTGAGTAAAGCGTCACCCTCTTTTCCTTGGCATAGAAACACTGTCTATTAATATAATAGCCTAAGCCAAGACCTGCTCCCAAAAGTCCTAGGCTCAATTTTTTCTTATTCATTTAAATCATCCAAGTACAAGCCACTTTCCATATCAGATGCTATCTTAAAACCTAGCCTTGGAGAAGTTGAAAGGCCTGTGATATTTGGTCCATCGACAGCAGTTGCCCTCTTAAATTGTGATGCTGAAAATCTCTTGAAATATGAAACAAGCCATTTCTTGATAACTTCATCTTCATAATCATCCCTAAAGGCAAGTCTTGCCAAGTCATATATTTCTTTTGGTCTTCTGTGGTATTTTAAATGATGGTAGATAAAAAAGTCGATTAGCTCGTAAGGTCCTATTATATCTTCTGTTTTTTGACTAATAGTATCATCATCTTCACTCTTAAGCTCAGGAGAAATCGGTGTATCGATTATATCTTTAAGGACTTTGCCTAAGTCTTTATTATCAGTATTTGAAGCAATATGACTTACAATAAAACGAAGGTGGGTCTTAGTCAAGGTCGCATTTAGGGCATAATTACTGATATGGTCCCCATTAAAGGTAGCAAAACCTTGCATACATTCAGATAAATCTCCAGTTCCTATCACAATTCCCCCATACATATTGGCAAGGTCAAGGAGTACTTGGGTCCTTTCTCTCGCCTGAGCGTTTTCATAGGCTGTATCTTGGCTTTCTAGATCGTGGCCAATATCAGCTAGGTGAACTTTAACAGCTTCAGATATATCAATCTCAGTAAGCTTAATTCCCAAAGCCTCACATAGGATATAGGCGTTGGACTTAGTCCTCTTGCTTGTAGCAAAAGCAGGCATAGTATAAGCATGGATTTTCTCCTTGGATATGCCTGCCTTTTTGTAAGCATAGGCTAGGAATATAAGAGCCATAGTTGAATCAAGCCCACCGGATACTCCGATAAGGGTATCTTCTACACCGATTTTTCTCATTCTTGTAAGAAGAGCAGACGATGCGATTTCCAATACATCCCTTACAAAGATATCTTTATCTTCCTTTATTGGTAAATATGGAAACTTGTCTACCTCTATCTTTTCATCTGTAAAATTATTGAAAGAACTTGGACTATTTTCATCTACTTCGAAGACCTTAGTGTAATAGACTCCCTCATTTTCATTGACAGATATAATCTCTCCATCATCTGCTATGAGGTTAAGCCCTTGAAAGACTGTATCCGTACTTGATTCTCCCTTCCCAGTCCCAGTTGATACATAAACTGTGTTTTTGGAAAGAAATTTAATATCTCCTATAGTCGAATCTATAGACAAGGCTTGTTTTTCATAGGCGTTTGGGTTTAGGATAATATCTGCTCCCCTATCCTTAAAGAAAAGTGAATCCGGACTATTTGTCTTCTCATCTTCTCCTACAGCTACACCAATTTTAAGTCCTCCGACTTCTACTGGATAGAAGCTATCCGCAGGAAAATCGTAAGATCCTATGGTGAAGTAGTTTGGCTTTTCTGTAGAAAATACCATCTTCTCGTAGTATTTTAATTCTTCCTTGACAAAGCTTGTTAGGATTTCACCTTTTTTGATAAAAATTATAGTATTGTAGAGCTTTCCTTCGCTTCTTAAAGGAGCTCCCAAGCTTATTAGCAAATCATAAGCCTTGGAGAAATCAACAAGTTCTAGTATTGCCTCTTCTACCCTCTTTATTAGTATCTCTTCCTTGTAGAAGTCATACAAAGAAGCTCCTGTAAGGCTAAGCTCTGGCAAGGAGATGATATTTACACCTTCCTTTTCTGCATTTTTAACTATATTTTTAATTTTGTCTAAATTTTTGCCGACTTGACCTAATTCAAGGTCGAAGTTTGTCGCCAGTATTTTAATATTTTTCTTCATAAGTACCTCTCCTTCTATTATATTTGATAAAGGTGTTTTAGTAAATTTTTTTATCTGATATAATTAAAGCGAGGTGAAATTTATGAAAATATATTTAGGATGTGACTTGTTTACTGAAGGTCAAAGACTTCAAGCAAAAAAGGTCCAAGACGCTTTAGAAAATGAATTTAAGGAAAAAATCGACCTATACAATCCAGCAGATAATCTAGAGATTAACGATAAGTCTGCAGGCTTTGCTAGTGGGGCAGATATTTTACTAGCAGATTATAAGAGACTTAAAGAAAGTGACTTGCTTATAGCCTTAATGGATACCAAGGACTTGGGCCTTGCAGGAGAGATGGGCATAGCTTTCGAGAGAGGAATCCCAATCTTTGAGCTTTATACAGATATTAGACTTACAGGAAATGATAGGGATGATAAGCTAAGAGAGATCAAAAAAGACGTCTTCCAAAACGACTTTCTCTATATCAACAAGCTTATTACAGGCCTTGCCTATGTAGATAAAGATGGAAATGAGTTTGATAAACCAAGAATCTACAAGACTTCTGATGATTTGATAGCAGCCTTGAAGGAATTTATAGCTGAAAATCTATAATTAAGAAAATATTTTATCTAATAAGTATTTTTTCTTAAACTGAAAATGATAAAAATTTGCACAGAAAAGAGGCCTTACGGCCTCCTTTTGTTTTTCTTTTTATGCGTTTTTGATTTCTTCTATTAGGGCTGGTACTACTTTGTGGAAGTCTCCTACTATACCGTAGTCGCAGTTGTCGAAGAATGCTGCGCTTTCATCGTTGTTGATTACAACTATTGTTCCAGCTTCTGGAATTCCTCTTAAGTGTTGCATAGCCCCTGAGATACCTACACCGATGTATAGTTTACCAGCAAATTTCTTACCTGATAGGCCGATAAATCTATTTGTTGGAACGTATCCTCTAACTTGGGAAGCTGGTCTTGATGATGAAAGTACTGATCCTGTTTCCTTGGCAAGTTCTTTGATCATTTCTAGGTTTTGTTCTTCACCAATTCCCATACCAGCAGCTACTACTGAGTCTGCTTCTTCGATTGCTCCTTCTAGGTCCACGTCTTTCTTATCGAATGTGAATCCTTCTGCCTTTAGGGCTTCTACTAATTTCTTAGCAGCTTCTTTCTCGTCTCCCTTAAATATTTGTAGTTTTCTATCTCCTACTTGGGATTGTTTTTTCTTAGGAGCTTCTTTCTTCTTGTCTTTTTTAGCTGGTCTTGGAAGGATATAGCCTGAGATTACTAGTCTCATTATTTCATTTGTTCCTTCGTAGATTTGTGTAATCTTAGAGTCTCTATAGTATCTTTCTACATCTACTCCCTTGATAAATCCAGATCCACCGTAAAGTTGTAGGGCCTTACTTGTAAGCTTCTCTGCCATATCTGATGCGTATAGCTTAGCCATTGCAGCATCCTTACCATAAGGAACGTGAGCGTCTTTCTTCTTAGCTGCATCGTAGATTAATAGTCTAGCTGCCTTAAGCTCTGTTGCCATATCTGCTAGGGTAAAGGCATTGTGTTGCATTCTTGCGATTGCTTCTCCGAATTGTTCACGGGCAAGTCCGTATTCTTTGGCAGATTCATAAGCACCTTGTGCTATACCTAAGGCTTGGGAAGCTATACCAATTCTACCACCGTCTAGAATCATCATAGCGTATTTGAAGCCCTTACCTTCTTCACCTAGGAGGTTTTCTTTTGGAACCTCAACATCCTTAAAGTGAAGCTCTGCGGTAATTGATGATCTGATACCTAGTTTGTCATATGGTTCAGAGAAGGTAAATCCTTCAAAGTCCTTGTCTACGATAAACATTGATATACCGTGGTTACCCTTGCCAGGTGTTGTAACTGCTGTTACTAGATAAGTTTGTGCTTCTGGAGCGTTAGTAATGAAAATCTTCTTACCATTTAATACATAGTGATCTCCCTTTAGAACAGCTGTAGTTTCTGTTCCAGCAGAGTCTGATCCAGCGTTTTCTTCTGTAAGTCCGAATCCACCTATGGACTTACCTGTTAGAAGAGGTCTTAGATATTTCTCCTTTTGTTCTTCATTACCAAATTCGTTAAGTCCCCAAGTAC
>CABQOK010000084.1 GCA_902465755.1 uncultured Anaerococcus sp. | reverse complement strand
GCTTAGAAAGTTTGCTGAAGAAGAAAATGTCCCTATTATGAAACTAGAGTCTAAGGAATTTCTTAAGAGCCTACTTGCTATTAAAAGACCAAAATCGATACTGGAAATAGGGACAGCTATTGGTTATTCATCTTTAGTCTTTGACAAGTATTCTGATGCTAATATTACTACAATAGAGTTATCAGAGGATATGGCTAACATAGCTCAGGAAAATTTTAATAAATATAATGTAGATATAAATTTAATAAATGATAACGCAGAAAAAGCCTTGACTAAATTGAATCAAGGCTTTGATTTTGTTTTTATAGATGCAAATAAATCTAATTACAAATTCTATTTTGACTATGTAGATAAAAATCTCCTTAATAGTGGGGGAGTAATTGTAGCAGATAATATTTTATTTAGAGGCGAAGTTTGTAATGATGATTTGGTTGAGAAAAGGAAGATTACAATAGTAAAAAGACTTAGGAATTTCCTAGCGTATATTACTACAAGAGATGATTATCAAACATCTATTATACCTATAGGAGATGGAATAAGTATTAGTATTAAGGAGGAAAAGTGAAAGATAAAAAGGTAGAGCTATTAGCACCCGCCGGGGATATGGAAAGATTAAAATCAGCAATTAAATTCGGAGCAAATGCTGTCTTTCTTGCAGGAGACAGTTTTGGTTTAAGAGCTAATGCCAAAAATTTTGACAAAGATGAACTAAAGAAGGCTGTAGAATATGCACATGACAATAATGTAAGAGTCCATGTTACAATGAATATATTGCCTCATGATGAAGATATGACAGGGCTTGTTGAATATTTGGAGTATTTAGATTCTATAAAGGTAGATGCATTAATAATTTCCGATCCAGGAATTTTTGCCCTAGCAAAAGAGCACACTAATGTAGACCTTCATATAAGTACACAAGCTTCAGTAACTAACTCAGCAACAGTTAAGTTTTGGCATGATATGGGAGCTAAAAGGGTAATACTTGCTAGAGAGCTTTCTTTTGAAGAAATAAAGGAGATTAAGAAAAATGCTCCAGAGGACATGGAAATAGAATGTTTCGTTCATGGTGCTATGTGTATATCATATTCAGGAAGATGCCTTCTCTCTAACTACATGACAGGAAGAGATGCTAATAGGGGAGATTGTGCCCAATCATGCAGGTGGAAATATTCTATCCAAGAAGAGACAAGACCGGGTGAGTATTATCCTATTGAAGAGGATGGTAAGGGTGGAACATTTATCATGAACTCTAAGGATCTTTGTCTATTAAATGAAATTGATAAGCTTATAGAAGCGGGCGTAGATAGCTTTAAAATCGAAGGAAGAATGAAGACAGCCTTTTATGTGGCAACAGTAATTAGAAGCTATAGACAGGCTATTGATGCCTATTATGAGGGTAAGTTCAATAGGGATATAGTTAAAAAATATTATGATGAAATCACTAAGGCTAGTCATAGACATTTTACAAAAGGATTTTTCTATAACAAGCCAGATAGTAATGATCAAATATATGAAAACTCTTCTTATATAAGAAATTATGATTTTATTGGAGTAGTACTAGATTATGATAAGGAGAATAAAATTGCAACAATTGAGCAAAGAAATAGATTTTTCCTAAATGATGAGATAGAGATATTCTCAAACTCTCCTGATTATTACGAATTTAAAATCGACAATATGAAAAATTCTAAAGGCGAGGATATAGAAGTTGCTAATAAACCAAAAGATAAGATTATGATTAAAATAGATCTTCCTCTCGAAAAGGGCGACATGCTTAGAAGAAAAATTGAAGATAAGTAAATTAAAAACCCAGGTTGGAATATCCTGGGTTTTTATGTAATGTTTTCTAGTCTTCTGAAGGATTTTCAGAAAAATCAGCTCTTGTTCTACGTGATTCTGCACCAACGTTTGAATTTTCATCAGCTTCATCGCTAATGCTTCTAAGATTCTCTTGGTCAGGACCTAGTTTTTTGTCTAATGATTCTCCACCAGTTTCCTTGTTTTCTTCTCTAACTTTTTTATCAAGTTCATCATTTCCTCTGTATTGGTTTTCATTAGATACTTTTTTGTCGTTTGTCATATAAATCTCCTTTAATATATTCAAATTTCCTTACATTTATATTATAACAGATTTTTAGAAAAATTTCATTAATTATCGTTTGCAATTATCTTAATTATCTCTATGACAGTTTCGCTAGCCTTTTTCATATGCTCTATTGGTATAATTTCATAAACCCCATGATAGTTCATACCACCGGTAAATATGTTTGGAGTTGGTAGACCCATAAATGAAAGTTTAGACCCATCTGTGCCTCCTCTGATTGGCTCAATGATAGGTTTTATACCAAGATTTTCCATGGCTGTTTTGGCATAATCAACAATCTTCATATTTTTCTCAATTATTTCGCCCATATTATAATAAGAATCAGAAATATCTAAACTAATGAACTCTCCATACTTTTTGTTTAAATAAGAAGCGTTATCGGAAAATTCTTTTTTCATTGCTTCAAATTTATTCCTATCATGTTCCCTAATTATATATTCCATTTTGGTATTTTCTATGTCACCATTGATACTTAATAGATGGAAAAATCCTTCGTAGCCTTCAGTATGCTCTGGTCTTCTTACATCACCTAGTAAACTATCAAATTCTCGAGCGATACTAATTGAATTAACCATGGTGTTTTTTGCAGAACCTGGGTGGATTGATTTTCCTTTTATATTTACTATTCCACTGGCTGCATTAAAAGACTCATATTCTAATTCTCCAAGATACCCACCGTCAACTGTATAGGCAAAGTCTGCTCCGAAAGATTCTACATCGAAAGTATCACATCCTGTGCCAATTTCCTCATCAGGAGTGAAGGCAACCATAACATCTCCATGCTCTATATCAGGATTATTTACAAAGTATTCAACCGCATTCATGATTGAAGCTATACCGCTCTTATCATCAGCTCCCAATAAGCTTTCTCCCCTAGTAGTGATAAGTGTTAGGCCTTTGAGTTTATCTAGAATTGGAAACTCACTAACTTTAATAGATCTATTGCTATTAAGTTTAATATCTCCGCCTTCGTATTTAATTATTTGAGGATTTTCTATCTTACCGTACATCTCAGGAGATGTATCCATATGGGATAAGAAACCCACTACAGGTATATTTTTATCAGTATTTGAGGGTAATTTTGCAAAGACAAAGCCTTCTTCATTTATACTAGCTTCTATTCCCAAGTCTTCCAGTTCTTTTTTAAGTTCTTTCGCAAGTACAAGTTGACCTGGAGTTGATGGTTTTTGAGTTTTTCCTAACTCTGGGTCACTTTTTGTATCAAAAGATATATACTTAAGAAATCTTTTTGTTATATTATCCATAATCCACCTTCCTTCTTTTTTATTATACTCTTATGATTGTTAAAATAAGGAAAATTGGTATATTAATTAAGGAAAAGGTGGGATTATGAATAATAAAAAACTCAAAATGATTGTTGAAGATAAGGTCCCAGCATATGGCACTAGCCATGCTGCTGGTATTGATTTATACTCGTACACAAAAGAAAATATTGAAGTTAAACCTGGAGAAACGGTAAAGGTACATACTGGAGTTAAAGTAGAAATTCCAGAAGGCTATTTTGGAGGTGTTTATCCAAGATCATCTACTGGAGTGAAAAAACAATTGATGCTTGCAAACACCATTGGGGTAATTGACTCCGATTACAGGGGCGAAATAATGGTGTTTTTCTATAATTATGGTAATAAGACACAAGTTATTAAAAACGGTGATAGACTGGCTCAGTTAGTTATTCAACCTTACTTAAGATGTGATATAGAACTCGTAGATAGCCTGGAAGATTCTATTAGAGGAGAGGATGGATTCGGTTCTACCGGTAGATAATGAAAAAAGATGTATTAAAAAGATTTAAAAGGAATAAATACAATATTTACTTAGCTTTGATAGGATTTACTGTCGCATTACTCATGATTTTCTTCGTAAAAAATAAAATTGCTGATTATAATTTAAAAAAGCATGATAAGGAAATTGTAATTATAAAAGATAGTGAGAATAATCAACATTCCTATAATCTAAAAGAAATTAGGAAGTTAAAATCTGTTAAGAAAAAAGTTAAGCTTGAAAAAGGCTTAGAAGAAGTAGAGTTAACTGGGGTAGCTTTAGAGAAGCTCTTGGGCGACTTAGGATATAAATTAGAAGAATCACCAGATTTAATAATAGAAGATTCAGACGGTAATTATACTACATATCCAATGTCTATAGCCCTAGAAGTCGATAGGGTTCTCTTAGTGTATAAGATAAACAACAAGCCAAACCAAGATTATGACGATGCTATGGGAGCTCTATCATTAATAGATACTAATAGTGACAGTAAGGAAGCTTGGGTTAAGGATGTAAAAGTTTTAAACATTAAATAATAAGGCTATTGCAAATTAAAATCTACTGGTAAAACCTACGTAATTCATTAAGACTTAAACAAAGCCTTAAAAATTATAGTAAGTTAGTAGATTAATTTTGCAGTAGTCTCATTTTATTTATGGATTAATAAAAAGGAGTCAAAATGAAAAACAATTTTAAATATGATAAACTTACTCCTATGTTAAAACACTACGTGGACGTTAAGAATGATTTCAAAGATGCTATACTCTTATATAGGGTAGGAGATTTTTATGAGGCTTTCTTTGATGATGCAATTATTACTAGCAAAGCTCTTTCTCTCACGCTGACTGGTAAAGAGTGTGGTCACGAAAAGAAAGCTCCTATGTGTGGTGTCCCACATCATGTGATAGATAATTATGCCTTTAAACTTGTCAAACAAGGCTATAAGGTAGCTTTGTGTGATCAAGTAGAAGATCCAAAAGAAGCTAAAGGACTCGTCAAAAGGGCTATAACTCGTGTTATAACTCCAGGAACAATTACTGATATGGAGTCCTTAGATAATAGAAAAAATAATTATCTCCTCTCAATATTTCAAAACGATTATGGTCTATCAATTAGCTATTGTGATATTTCAACTGGGAAGCTTGTAAGCTTTGAAATAAAAGGATTAAGCTCTTCTATAGGAAAAAAAGCAATAGATCAGATAGAGAAAATTAACCCATCAGAAATTCTAATTAACTCTGACTTTAATGATCAAAGTTTAAGAAGTTATTTTCAGGAAGAAGAAATATTTGTAAACTATATACAAAACCCTAAAGATTATATGAATAGGGCAGAGCTTATAAGTGATCATTTGGGAGATGATAATCTTAAAAAGATTAAAAACATGAGACTATCTATTCTTTCTCTTGCAAATCTTCTTGATTATATTTATAAGTATCATAAAGATAATTTAGTTCATATTAATAATATAGATATACTTGAAATAAATGATTACATGGAGCTTGAAGCAAGTACAAGGAAAAACTTAGAATTAAGTAAGAATTTAAACAATAATACTAAGGAAAATTCACTTTTAAGTATAATTGACAAGGCTGATACAGTTATGGGATCTAGGATGATAAGTGAGTATCTAGAAAGACCCCTAATAGATAAAAGGAAGATAGAGAGAAGGTTAGATATTGTTGAGGTCCTATTTAAAGATAGAATCCTTGCTAACAATATCTCAAATTTATTGTCAGATGTCTATGATCTTGAAAGACTTATAGGTAAAATTTCTTATAAGAGAGCAAATGGTCGTGACTTTATATCACTGAAGAACTCTATTGCCAATATTCCTAAGTTAAAGGATATATTAAAATCTTATAAGGATACAAATATCAGTAATATAGGTGAAAACATCCCAGATGTTAATAATATATTTGATTTGATTGATAATGCTATAGTTGAAGATCCACCTATTGCTATAAGTGAAGGTGGGATAATTAAAGACTCATACAATGATGAACTTGATAAACTTAAAGAGTCATCCTCTAACGCTCAAAGTGCTCTTATAAAATACGAAAATGAGGAAAGAGAGAAAACAGGTATTAAAAACTATAAGATCGTTTTTAATAAAAATAATGGATATTCAATCGAGATAACTAAATCTAACTTGGATAAAGTTCCAGATTCTTATGTGAGAAAACAGACACTAAAAAATCAGGAGAGATATACAACTGAAAAGTTAGAAGAAATATCTAGTTTGATTTTAGGTGGTAAGGATAAGATAAACGATCTAGAGTATCAAATATTCCAGGAGATTCGAGAAAAAGTTTTAAGAAATACAATAAAACTTCAAGCCTTAGCAAAGATTCTCGCTACGGTCGATACCTTAAATACCTTTGCCAAGATTTCTTTAGAAAACTCTTATGTCAGGCCAGTAATTCGTGAAGATAATATAATAAAAATAAAAGATGGAAGACATCCTGTTATAGAAAGAAATCTCAAAGAAAATGAATTTATTCCTAATGATACTGATATAGGGGAAGATAATAATCTAATCCAGATTATAACAGGACCTAATATGGCAGGTAAATCCACCTATAT
>CABQOK010000083.1 GCA_902465755.1 uncultured Anaerococcus sp. | reverse complement strand
GAAGAAACAGGTAAGTTCCAAGAACACCACATCTACATCACAAAAGATAAAGATGGCAAAGAAATCAAACGTGAAGTAGTAGATGGAAAAGTTACTGGTGGAACAAAAGACATGACTTACACAACAGGCAAAGCTGAAAAAGATGGCTTTAAGTTTGTAAGAACAGAAAACCCAGTAGAAGAACCAAGCTATAGCGAACAAGGTGAAAAAACTACAGGCAACTACAAACCAGGTGTAACTCAAGAAATCACATATGTTTACGAAAAAACAGAAACACCATGGACACCACTAGAACCAGTTGAACCAGGAACACCAGGTGAAACACCAGATATACCATGGACACCACTAGAACCATCTGAGCCAGTTGAACCAGAAACACCAGATATGCCATGGTTACCACTAGAACCATCTGAACCAGTTGAGCCAGAAAAACCTGAGACACCTGACAAACCTGAAAAACCAGGCAAACCAGAAACTCCAGAAGATAACAAGGATAACAAGGTTCAAGTTCCAGTAGTTGAATCTAAGAAGGAAGCTAAAAAAGAAACACCTACTAGAAAGAAAGGTAACCCTAAGACAGGTGTAGGTTCAATATCAGGTGCAGCACTAGGACTAATCGCAGCTGCTAGTGGACTCTTTGTTAGCAAGAAAAATAAAGACGAAGAATAAAACTAAATAGACAGATTGTAACCATAAATTAATCCAAAACTCCAAGTTCTCCAGCTTGGAGTTTTCTCTTGGATATTTTTAGCTAATATTTAGAATGAAAAACGATTTAAGGATTTAGTATTTATTAATATCTTATAGGAGTAGGAATAGAAATTTATCTATACTTTGAGAATAAAACCAAGGAACAATTCCGCCATCTCTAATGGAGTTGTCACTGTGAGTTTAACGAACTGATGAAACTCCTTAATCGAGGCTTGACGAGGTGAAGGTCTTTGACCTGAGCCCGCAAGCTACCGTCGAACGTATGTGAGAGATCTACAGGCTGTGATGACACCTAGATTATGAATATTAAGTTATTTGGGAAAATACATAGATAAGAAAAACTCAATCCAAAGTCGCCCCATAGCTCTGCAGACCTCTCGTCGCTTCCCCGTGGAAGCTCTGTCGAGGTGGCGGAGTTGAGATGTCTCAACTGCGCTCCGCTCCGCTCGACGGTAGGTAAACTTAATATATCTCTCGACAAGCTCGAGATGCCACCTTCGGTGTCAGTTTTCGGATTCAAGATAAGCCCATCCGGCTCATGGAGGATAGCAAAGCTTGCCCTTCATCTTATTAACTTTGAACGATATTCATCGTTCTTTTATCCTTTGTTAATATTAACAAAGGATACTACACTATTTTGCTTTGCAAAACAGTGGCCCATGACTAGGGTTCTCTCGATTTTGAACTCTTCGAGTTCTTGGAATTTATTTTTCAAATAAGTCCCACTTATTTGATTTTTTACAAAAATCGAAGCCCGACTGTCCGGCACTCTGCCATCAATTCACTTACGTTCATTGTGGCCAGCACCATTAGACATAAGGGTGGGGTGCTGACATAAGGGTTGGATTTTTCTAGCAATCTTTATCCTCAAATACTACAACTACAGCTCCGTCTTTTACTTTGATATCGAAGTTTTCTCTTTTTGTTTCATTTGACACTCCCAGGGCATCGTCGATTTTCATTGGGTAGTCTTCTAGTTCGTAGTAGAGTCCTTTTATTGTAAGTTTTGTCTTATCATTTAGGGAGAATATGGATACGTAGAAGTCATGGCCATCGTAAGTGTAGGAGAAGTTATCATTTACTACAAATATTTCCTTAGCTTTCGACTTTAGTTTTATATTTATTCCTTGTTTTTTGTAGTAGAAGATGGTGCGGATGTTTGATATGGTGTGGCTTTCTCTTCCTCCCAGCCCTCCGTAGATTACAATATCCCTGAAGCCTTTGTCCTTAGCGAATTCTATCGCTGCAACGGTATCTGTGTAGTCCTTCACTGGATTTAGGGCTATTACATTGACATTGTCTGGTCTTTTGGATGAGTCGAAGTCTCCTATGATGTAGTCGACTTTGATGTTTTCATCTTTAGCAAGCCTGTAGCCCCTATCAGCTGCAAGGACTAGGTCATTTTTTCCTATTTCGTCGAAGAAGCCATCGAAGCTTCCTCCTCCAATTATATAACAAGTTTTCATATTTCACCTCTCCTCTTAGTTTATTATAAATTGTGCAATTGAGCAATTTTTTATTAATCGCCATATTCCTTCCAATTGTGGTAAAATATACTTGTACGATAGTATAGGAGGTAGATATGGAAAAGCTAGATAAAAAATCTAGGGATTTATTAAAGGTTATTTGTTATGGAATTATTTTATTTTTTGCCTTCTGGTATTTTCCGGTTATCAAAAATGGCCTCGTTAGAGTAGTTGGAGTCTTCCAACCCTTTATCATAGGAGGGATGATTGCTTATCTAGTGAGTATTCCTATGAATTATTTCGAAAGAAAACTTAGGGCAAATTTCCCAGATCAGAAGTATAGGAAAAGGATAAGTGCCTTATCTTTATTTGTATCTTGGGTGCTTATAATATGTTTCTTGATTTTGTTTTTAAATATCCTTATTCCAAGGATTGTTGCAGTCATCTTCTCTTTCTTTAATAGATGGCCTGAGTTTATTAGAGAAACTTACGAGACTTTAAACAGTCACTCTATTACAAGGCCTTATGCTGACAAGTTCTATGAATATGTGAACTCCTTCGGCTGGTATGAGGTGAGAAATGCTGTAATGAATTTTATAGCAGACAAGAAGACTAATCTTTTTAGTCTAACTACAGGAGTCCTTAACTCAGTAAGCTCTTCCTTGATTACGGTCTTTACGATTATTGTCTTTTCTATCTTTGTCCTAATCTATAAGGATATGCTTAAGACAAATGGAACGAGGATTATGTACGCTTTGATGAGTGAAGAAAGGGCAGATTATCTAAACAAGGTCCTATCCCTATCCTATAACACCTTCAAGGATTATATTTTCTCAAGGCTTATAGCAGTGGTTACCCTTTCTACTCTAACCTTCATAGGTATGTTTATTATGGGCATACCCAACGCTGGTGTCATTTCGCTTTTTGTTGGAGTGTCAGATTTGATTCCGATTTTTGGTCCTATAGTAGGAGCTGGCCTATCTGCAGTTATTATATTTTTGGAAAGTCCAATCAAGGCTTTGATTTTCCTAATCTATGATGTGATAGTCCAACAAATCCAGGAAAATATTATCTATCCAGCCATAGCTGGCGAAAAGATAGGACTTCCTGCGGTTTGGGTCCTTGCGGCAATTACGATTGGTGGATCGCTTTTTGGTATTTGGGGTATGCTTGTCGGTATTCCTGTAGCATCTATTATATATACACTCTTCCACGAGTATATTGATAATAGACTAAAGGATAAGAATGTTACAGACAAGATGATCGAAGAAAAGAAGAATGAGAAATACACCATGGAGGATATTGATAGCCATGAAGCTAAGTAGATCAGCCTACGGCGAATTTGTTCCTGTCATAGACGGAGATAGGACCTATTACGGCGGTTTCCAGAATTCGCTTGAGAGAAAAAACGTATCGAAGTTCTACAGGGATAGGTCTTGTGTTGTAACGGCTATGACTAATGTTTATTTTTATCTATTCCATAGGGATAGAGAGATTCCCATGGACCTATACAACGAATACCACTACTATTTCTTTAGGAGTCTAAGACCCTGGGCCAATGGTGTGCCTACTGTAAAAAGCCTAGATAGAAGGCTTGATAGGGTGAGGGAGGATTTTGGTATTTCTCTAGAGTCTAAGACACTTACAGAGACTATGGTTAACAAAAGACCACTAGGCAAGAAAATTGCCTTTATAGAAGAAGCCCTAGGAGAAGATTCTCCACCCATAATTATAAACTGGCTATCCAATGATATTAATGTCATGAAACATCACGGAGTATGCATCACTGAGCTTAACAGAGTCGGTAATAAGCATGAAGTAGTCGTTTCTAGCTGGGGGAGGGTCTACAGATTTATCCTAGAAGATTTTGAAAGACAATTTAGAACTTATACTGGTTTAATTTATTTTAAGGAGAGATAATGCAAAAACAAGAAAGATTAGCAAGGGGAAATGGAGTTATCCTACCAATTTTTTCCATTCCATCAAATTATGGAATAGGAACTTTCGGCAAGAAGGCCTATGAGGCGGTCGATTTCTTATCAGATGCTGCCATCAAATACTGGCAAATCCTACCCCTAGGACAGACCTCCTATGGGGATAGTCCCTACCAATCATTCTCATCCTTCGCCGGCAATCCTTACTTTATTGACTTGGATATGCTGATTGAAGAAGGACTTTTGGAAAGAGAAGAGCTCGATAATCTAAACTTTGGAGACAATGAAAGATATGTCGACTACGGCATCCAATACAATCTCCGCTACAGAATCCTAGAAAAGGCCTTTGATAAGGCAAAAGAGCTCAAGAATGAAGAGCTTAAGGAATTTAGAAATAAGGAAAAGGACTGGGTAGAAGACTACGCTCTCTTTATGGCTATCAAGAGAGAAAAGTTCGATGTAAGCTGGCTAGAGTGGGATGATGAACTAAAAAACAGGGAGAAGAAGGCCCTAAAGGAATTTAAGAAGAAAAACTCAGATCTTGTAGACTTCTATGTCTTCATCCAATATGAGTTCTTCAAACAGTGGAAGAAGCTTAAGGAGTACGCTAACAGGAAAGAAATCCAAATTATAGGAGATCTTCCTATATATGTGGCGCATGACTCATGTGATGCCTGGGTTAACTCAGATATCCTAAAGCTTGATCCAAAGACTAAGGAGCCAATCATAGTTGGTGGAGCTCCACCAGATGCCTACTCCGAGGACGGACAACTTTGGGGAAATCCTGTCTATGATTGGGATAAGCTCAAAAAGAGTGATTATGATTTCTGGGTTAAAAGAATTGGGGCAAACCTAAAACTTTACGATATCCTAAGGCTCGACCATTTCAGAGGATTTGAGGCCTACTATGCTATACCAGCTACTGATGATAATGCAAGATATGGTAAGTGGGAAGAGGCAAAACCTTACGAGCTTTTTGATAAGATTATAAAAACCTACCCAGAAGCCCGCTTCATAGCAGAAGACTTAGGTTATATTACCAAGGAAGTTGACGATTTGAAAAACCACTACAACTTCCCAGGTATGAATGTCATCCAATTCGCCTTCGGTGAGAAGTTTGACAGCAATTACCTACCACACAACTATGAGAGAAACTCGGTAGTATATTCCTCAACCCACGACTCCGACACCCTAAAGGGATTTTTGGATGAGGCGGATGAGGAACTAACAGTCTTAATAGATAAATATTTCGGCCTAGATAAAGATGATGACAAGCTATCTAAGATTATAAGAGCTCTTATGGCATCTGTTTCTGATATAGCAATGTTTGAGATTCAAGACTTCTTTGGCTATGGCAATGAAAGCAAGATCAACTCTCCATCAACCATTGGTAACAATTGGAAGTGGAGGAGTATAGATAGTGATTATGATGAAAATTTAGCGAAAAGAATAAAAGAAATGTCAAAAGTATATGGGAGATATGATTATGGACAAACTGAAAAAGAATAAATTTATTGAAAAATATGTAGAAAACTTACAGAGAATTACCCTAAAATCCTTCGATGAGACAAGCGATAAGGACAGATACAACGCTCTATGCGATTCAATCATGGAATTAATCAACGAAGAGTGGAGAGCATGTAAGAGAAACACTAGAAATCAGAGAAAGGCCTACTACCTATCTGCAGAATTCCTAATAGGTAGATCTTTAGGAAATAACCTCATTAACTTAGGCATCTATGATGAGGTTAAGGAGCTTCTAGATGAGATTGGAATCGACTTTGAAGCCATAGAAAACTACGAAGACGACGCAGCCCTAGGTAATGGAGGTCTTGGAAGACTTGCAGCTTGTTTTATGGACTCTGCCGCAACCCAAGGAATCAATCTTGTAGGCTACGGCGTAAGATATAGAGAAGGAATCTTCAAACAAAAAATCGAAGAAGGCTTCCAAGTAGAAAGCGGAGACAGCTGGATTAAGGATGGAGATGGCTGGTCAATCAGAGTAGACTCCGATGCCAAAATCGTAAGATTTAGAGACCAACAAGTAAAGGCTGTTCCATTCGATATGCCTGTAGTAGGTTTCGAAAACGGCAGGGTAAATACCCTAAGACTATGGCAATCTGAGCCATTTGAAGAGTTTGACTTCGCTAAGTTTAACAACTATGAATATGACGATGCAGTAAGTGAGAAAAACCGTGCCGAAGATATCACAAGGGTACTCTATCCAAATGATATGCAAAGAGCCGGCAAGGTTCTAAGACTTAAACAACAATACTTCTTCTGTTCAGCCTCTATCCAAGATATGGTGGAAAAATATAAGAGAGACTTCCCAGAAGACCTACAGTTTAAGAACTTCGCCAAAT
>CABQOK010000082.1 GCA_902465755.1 uncultured Anaerococcus sp. | reverse complement strand
CTATAATGATAAGCTAAATTTTTTTCCTAAAATCATACAAGTAAAAAATAATAATTTTCATCAAAAAAGAGGTGATTATCCAAGTCTCACCTCTTTTTTGTATATTTCTCTTTAGTTTATCTTTTTCTTAATTCATTTATAAAGATCTTTATTCAATTGTCATAGCATTGATTTGATCAGCAGCTTGCCATACTGGCGTCATCACGTCAAAGCCTTTAATCCTATTGGTATAACCTGTGTGGAAGACATTTGAGTATAGTGGGATTTCTGGTAGGTAGTCATTGTACCATTTTTGGAATTCTTCCCACTTATCTAGATAAGCTTCCTTCTCTCCTGGCTCTGTTCTCCTTAGGGCAGTAGTTACTTCATCCGCCTTTGGATCGTCTACCTTGTTTCTGTTAAATGGACCTTCTTTTGAATAGTATAGCCATGGGTCAAATGGTGTAGCAAAGTCTGTCGCCATTGAGAAGGCTGTATATTCTGCATCTTCCTTAGGGAAGGTGTAGAGGTCTATTAGGGTTGAGAAGGATCCGCTTGTTACGTTATATTCCATTCCAGCTTGTTTTGCGTTTGGAGGAAGTTGGTTAGATATTAGGGTTGTAATTGGGGATTGTTCTGCACCATATTGGTTTACAACGAGCTTGTTGCCGTTTTCATCATATCTATAATAGTCGAAGCCTTCTTGATTTTTGTTAAATTCATCTAGAGCCTTACCTTTATCCCAAGGAGTTGTTCCATCAGCTTCAAACTTGTATGGAGTTTTGTCAAGAAGTTCATTTGCCTTATCGATATTTAAAACCCAATTTACAAATTGGCCTTCTATATCTGCTCCTCTTTCCTTATACATCCATTGGCTTGTACCATACATACCGTTAGTTACAACACCGTAACCACCTAAGAAGGATTGGACGAATTCATTCCTATCCATTAGGCTTGCTATGGCTTGTCTTACTTCTTTGTATTGAGTTGCTCCCCTATCTACTAGGAAGGTTAGGTTTCCATAACCATTTCTCTCGTAAGATCCTACTTGGATTTTGCCATCGTCTGCTGCTTTTTTGAGTTGGTCGATCTTTGATCCGTCAGTTTCGCCTTCCCAAACATCTATATCTCCATTTTCTAGAAGGTCTGGTCCAATGTTCTTGTTTACCAATTGAACTATGATATGAGGAATAGTTGCCTTATCACCTTTGAAGTTTCCTTGGTAGTTTTCATTTAGGTCAAGTCTAACCATATTGTTTTCGAACTTATCGAACTTATATGGTCCGCAGGTAACTTTAGGGTTAAATCTGTAGTCACTTGTAAGCTTGATCATAGCTTCTTCGATTAGGAGTCTAGTTGGATCAACATCGCCATCTTTACGGCTTTCAAGCTCTCCTACTTGGCTATCTAATTCAGCCTTAGCTTCCTTGTATTCGTCACTTTCCTTATCAATGCCTTCGCTATCTTCTTCGAAGCCTTCTTTTAGGATTTCTATTTGTTTATCTATAGATTTCTTGTAGTCTTCCCTATCCTTATCTGTAACTTCATAGCCTTCCTTAACTACAAGCTTTTTGCCATCATCTGCCACAGCTAGGTTTTCTCCTATATAATGCATTGGGCTAGGTCCTGCGTTTGAAAGGACTTCAACTTCATAATATGGTAGTTGTGAAGGATCTACTGTTAGACTAAAGCTATAGTCGTCGTGTTTTTCAATTCCTTCAAAGCTATCTGTCTCCCCGTTTTTGAAAGCCTTGTAGCCTAAAAGTGAATCTGCTCCTATATTCATAGACGCAGTAAGTGGGTTAAAGTCCTTATCTGATTCTAGAAGGATTCCAAATATATAATCATCAGCTGTGATAGGCTCTCCATCTGACCATTTTAGGTCTTTCTTTATGGTATAAGTTGTTGTTCGTGAGCCATCTTCGTTAATCTTTACTTCAGGGTCTTTTTCAAGGGCAGCTGTGTTTGTTTGAAACTTACCTTCCTCGTCAAGAACATAGCAGTCATAGCCGTTATTTCCTTCTATACCCATGAATCTTCTTACCTTTACGTCGTTTCCATCATTGGCATAGCCTTGGATGAAATCTCCATTTATGGAATCAACTCCCACTACTATAGTGTCATCAGATGTTTGCTTATCAAAGTCTTCCGGAGTCTCTGACGCTTTTTCATCTTCTGTTGTTTTTTCAGCTTCTTCATTTTTGCTTTTTTGCTCCGCTCCTCCCTTGGTTGAATCTGTACTAGATCCACACGCAGAAAGTGTTAGGACAAGTCCTAGAGCCATTAGAGATGAATAAACTTTTTTAATCTTCATACTAACCTTCCTTAATTTATATTTCGTGAAATTGTTTACACTCTACCTTTTTTATTCATTTTAGTCAAAGATTTGTGTATAAGTATTAATTTACTTTCTTGTATTTTCACATCTATCTTATAAAGAATTATTGTTATAAAGACATTTCCCAAATAAAAACAATATTTCAAAAATAAATCTTATTCATGAATTATTCATATAAAGATTTTCTAAAGCACTCAAAGTCCATAATATTGAAAGAAATTATGTATTTCTCTAAATTTAATTTTATAAATAAAAAAAGAGCCCTACTTCTGTTAAGTAGAACTCTCATAGATTTTATTTTTTGTTTTCGTATAATCTGTCTGAATCTGCTCCTACAAGTCTATAGTATCTTACAGGTAGACCAGAAGAGTCTCCCATGTAGCCCTTTCTAGGAGTAACAGCTACTCCGTTTTGGCCGTAGGACATGTGAATTATTGTATCATTTGCCCTATTTAGGATAAAGCCAGTGTGTCCAGCCGCTCCCGCACTTGCTCCAGGTCTTCCTGATACGAATATATCCCCGTATCTTATCTCGCTTTCAGAGATTTCATACATTACTTTGCCTGCTGTTCCTAACTTAAAGAGTGTTTCTGTATTTCCTATGGCTGAGCCTTGTTTTAGGAAGCCTCCGTAGATTAGAGACCTATAAACTGCTGATGAGCAATCTGCTGCCCAGTCAGAGGTTCTATTTTTCCAGTGCATATCATAAGTTAGGCCAGCTCTTCTTGCTGTAAACATCCACTCCATAGCCTTATCGAGATTCTTTGAGCCTTTGATATTATTATCTACTGGCTTTGCAAGACCATTGCCATCAACCTTGTAGGTTACTCCCCTTTGAGTTACTTCTGTGTTCTTTTGGAGGCCATTTGATGTGAAGTAATAATAATTTCCATCAATCTCCCAAACACCTTCTTGAACATAACCATTGCCATTGGTGTGGTATTTGTTGCCATTAAACTCAAACCAAGCGTTCTTTGGATTTGTAGCAACTCCCCTGCTGTCTGTCTTGTAGTATCTTCCGGCAGACATTATTCCTTTATTTTGGGCCATGACACCATCTTTGTCGAAGACATAGGTGTATTTGGCTATAGTACGAGCTCCTCTTACAAGTTTTCCGTCATTGCCACTTCTGTAGGTCTTACCATCTATTGCAGCCCAATAGTTTTTAGGATTTGTAATCCTTCCTTCTTTATCAGTTATATATAGCTTTCCGTCTTTTATTTCTTTATTGTTAGTTGTAAGTACTCCATCCTGATTGAAGTTATAGTAGTCGTTTCCAACTTTTGTAACACCCTTATAGATTTTTCCATTCTCATTGGTGCGATATGTCTTGCCATTTACATTGACCCAAGAGTTTAGCTTGGCACTTAAGATTCCCCTATCGTTTGCTTCGTAATAGGAATCATTTGTAAGAACCTTCTTGTTTGTTTGAAGACTGCCATCATTTGCAAAGTAGTACTTCTTACCTTCTATTTCTTTAAGGCCCTTGCTTACATTGCCTTCACTATCTTTATGATATACTTTGGAATTTTCTTCATACCAAGAAGACTTGCTTGTTGATTTTTCCTCTGAAGAAGCTCCCCTATCAGATGTAGAAGTATTAGAATCATGTTCCTTAACTTCGTTATATATGTCATCAAGACTAGAATTATCGTAATAGATGATATCCTTTGAAGTATCTTCTTTTACTTCCTTTTCTTCCTTATCATCCGCTGGTCCCTTGTCTCCAGAAATTTCCTTAACAGAGATCTCTTGCTCAGGAGCAAGTTCCTTTTCGCTAGATTCATCAGCCTTATCTTCTATATCATTTTCTTCTTTACTATCAGCTGCTAGCTCTTCATCACTTGTATTAGTATATCCCATTTCTTCTAAGTCAGATAGGATTCTATCAAGGTTTTCTTCATCATATGTAGCTATCTCATTATCTTCGCTAGTTGAAGTTTCATCTTCTCCTATATCTTGTGATAAGTTATCATCAACATCTAGTTTATAATCTTCTTGTGCATATTAATTTGTTCCTGACATCAATGCCTGAGATATAAACAGTGTTGATGCTAAAAGTATTGTTTTATTTACCTTCTTCATCTCTACCTCTTCCTTGAAATTTAAATTACAAATTAATTACAAATAATCTATAGTATTTAGGTCTTTTTTCCTGTATTTAAGTATTTCAAGATTATTATAGACTATTATAAGCAAAATTGCAACAAAAAGGTTACAAATTTCCTCTATTTTTTGAAATTTTTATAAAATTTTTATAAAAAATATAAATTTTACTCCAAAAAACAGTACAATTATTAAAAATAAGCAAAAGGGGTATCATATTAAAAACGGAGGGATATATGAAAAAAAGAAATATACTATTAACATTTGCTCTTGTTCTAGCTCTAAGTTCATGCCAAAACATGGAAGGTTCTAATAAGGGAAATGTTTCAGAAAAAACAATAGAAAACGCACTAGCTGAAAAGAACAATAACGACAAGAACTCTGACTTGATTGATGGAAATGAAGAGGATTCAGATAGTGAAGATAAAAAAGAAGATAAAAAGGACGATAGCTCCGATAAAAACGTAGAGGATGCTCTTAACAATATCAATTACGACGATATCAGAAAATATATAACAGATATCGGAGAATTCGACCCAGAAGTCCTAGATGAACTCACAGATGAAGATATCAAAGAATACTATCTACGTGCTAAGTCTGCAAGTGATAAGACAGGTTATTGGGATGTGAAGGACTTCTTATTCCAAGAACTTGCCAAAGACTTTAGAGAATACTCAAACAAATTCCCACTAGATTCTATAGAAGAATTATATAACTGGCCAAAAAGCACTGATGAAGTTACAGATAAGTACGCTGATGAAAGAAAGTTCATAGCAAATCTTGGCTATGATCAAGCAGAAATAGACAAAATGTCTGATAAAAAGCTTGAAGAAGCCTTTAAGAAAGCCTATGACAAGAATCCAGAAGGCCTTTATAACGACTATATAGAAATAGTTGGCAAGAATAATTTCGACAAAAACGAAAGTCCTACTAATGAAGTAAAAGCAGTAGAATCTAGCCAAAATGTAGAGAAGTTCTCAGAAAACCAAAGTGATTATGATGAGTTTAAAAGAAGCCTAGTCGAACTTTATGAATTCGACCCTGATGTAGTGGCTCAAATGACTAACGAAGATATAGACATAGCAGCAAGTCGTGGCCAAAAAATCCTAGAAGAAACTGGCTACGGTGACATAGGTCTAATCATAAACGAACTAGCAAAAATGTATCCAGGCTCATCTACAATGTATCCTGGTGAATAAAATTAAAAGAAGTTGTTGCAAAATTGTGAGTATTCATGTACTATCGTTAGAATGTTATCTTAGGAGTTACCTCTCCTAGCCGGTAGGTCAATTTGTGCCTGTCGGCTGGTGGAGTCGATTAGCCAGTCGGCTACTCCATGGAGATTATTCTAACTGTAGTGGAATGATTTATTAATTATGCAACAGCCTCTTTTTAATTCTTATAAATTATTATAGTAAATATTTTATTTTCATAATCTACAGAAAAACCATAAGCACAATCATCTAAGAGGCTTTCCACTATATACATTCCCAGCCCTCTAGATTTAGACGTATTTGAAGATACAAATGGTTTTTTGATATTGTTTAGTATATCCGAATCTATTCTTGTAGGATAATTTTTTATGACAATATCAGAAGAAAACTCGATCTCTATTTTTCCATAATCATCGGTATATTCTATGGCATTTTTAAGGATATTATCGAATACTATTCTAAAATGATCATAATCTATTTTATCTAATCTAGAACCCTTAATACTCAGATATATCTTCTTTTTTTCTAAGAGATCTGTATGGTTAATTATAGATTCATCCATTATAGATCTTAGATCAAGTTTTTCTAATATAGGTTCTTCATCCAGTTTATTTAGGTAGAGCAAATCTCCTATCAAGACTTGAAGATTAATTAATTTATCTTTTAATTTTGGTAAGTATATATCTCTATCTTTGTATTTTCCTATATTTTCTATCATTCCATCTGCTAACAATATGGCTGCTTGAACTGGAGTTTTGAGCTCATGAGATGCTGATTTGAAGAATACTTCTCTTTTTTCACTTGATTTTTCAAGACTTTTGTAATTTTCTGTAAGTGCCTTATAAGTTTCTTTGATATTTTCTGATAATTCTTCTATTTCATCATTA
>CABQOK010000081.1 GCA_902465755.1 uncultured Anaerococcus sp. | reverse complement strand
AACAATCATATATACTGGTAGTTCTTCAATTATACTTGTGAATGTACTTAAGAATAGGATAATAGAAGCAATAAAAACAAATATTGATTCGTACTTAATCATAATTTTATTTTTGCTGTCCAATAATTTATTAGATATTAAATACATAACAATCATTAGACTCCAAAAAATAGCATTATTATCAGATAAATAAATAGATATAGCTGATGATATAAAGAAAAATACAACCACAGTAGCATAGTATTTTTTCGACATAATTCCCTCCAATATACTAATCGAATATAATATACAAAATTATTCTACATCTCTTAGATTAGTTTATACCCGTTATTATATTTGTTAAATCGTGAGTTTTGTTTATATTAGCTTTATAATATTTGTATAAATAGAATTTATGTTTTTAGATATTGATTAGAGTATAAATATATAAATTTTACAAGAATTTTTTCAGACAAATTGATAATGGTTTAACTTTGAAGAAGACCACTATAATTAACGAATTTTAAGTGTTAGTATTAGAAATGTTGTTATTACTTTGATTTAAAACTTAAGGATACAAGTTTTGAAATCATGAAGACTATGGGGAGTCCAGGGTGTTATTTAAAAATAAAAGATTTAAACCATATGATAATCTGAATGATTTAAGGAAAGATCTGGAGTAGAAAAAGAGGACATTTAAGTACTCTTGGATTTAAGTACAGAAGTGGTCCATTAGACGATTTAAAGAGTCGAATAATGGACTATTTATTTTCCTTTCTTCTGACACTCAGGACAAATTCCTGTGAACTCGAAGTTGTGACCGTTTATTAGAAAGCCTGTTTCTTTTTCTATCTTTTCTTCTAGAAAGTGGACTGGGCAGTTTTCTATGACGAACTTCTTCTTGCAAGACGTACAGGTTATGAAGTGTTTGTGCTCATCGTTGTTTAGCTGGTAGTAGCTAATGCCATCGACGTTGGTTGTCTTTAAAAGAATTTCTGCTTCTTCTAGGGTATTTAGATTTCTATATATTGTGGATAAGTCAAGTTTAGCCTTATCTTTTATTATTTCGTAAATTTCTTCGGCAGAAATTGGGTTTTCTTCCTTGGCAATTGTTTCTAGTATTAACTTTCTTTGTTTGGTAATTCTTAGGCCCTTGTCCTTAAGAATATCTTCTATTTTCAAATTCTCACCTCTTTTTCATTATACTTTTATTTGACAGATAAAAAAATGATAATATAATCATTGTTGCAAACTGGTTGCAAAAAGAAAAGGAGTTTTAAATGAAAGTTAAAAATATAATTGGAGTTTTAGCCCTAAGTGCAGTTCTTGCTGCTTGCGGAAACAATGCTCAAGAAAATGCAAAGACTGATTCTAATGAAACAAAAGAAGAAATGAGTGTAAAGGAAGAAACTAAAGACCAAGCTAAGTCTAGGGAAGATGAGGAGGATTCTTCTTCTGAAAAAGCTAGTGAAGAAAATGTAATCTATGCTTCATTTTTCCCAATCTATAATCTCACTAAGCAAATCGCAGGAGATAAGTTTGAGGTAAAATCTTTTACAAATCTTAAAACAGAAAGTCACGGGTTTGAGCCTTCTGCAAAGGAAATTGCAGAATTATCCACATCAAAACTTATGTTTGTAAATGGTGCTGGCATGGAAGAGTGGGAAGAAGCCGTAAAAAACACAGTAGATATTGATATAGTAAATACAAGCGAGGGAATTGACCTTATAAAGGCAAGTGAAGATGATCACGATCATGACCATGAAGACGCAGACCACGAACATGACCACGAGGATGCTGACCATGACCATGATCATGAAGATGCAGACCACGATCACGGCCATGAAAATGGCAAGGAAGGTCACGAACACCATCACCACCATGGCGAATTTGACCCACACATATGGCTAGATCCAGCCAATGGTAAGGCTCAAGCTAAGGTAATAGCTGATAAGCTTTCTGAAGTAGATCCTGCCAACAAGGATTATTACATGGCTAATTACGAAAAGATTGCCAAGGAACTTGATGATATAGTGGCTGAATACAAGGATAAATTTGCAAGTGTAGATAACAAGAAGTTTATTGTACCTCACCAAGCTTTCGGTTACCTTGCTCGTGAGTTTGACCTAGAACAAATCCCACTTAACTCCCTAACATCTACTGGAGAAGCTGATGCTAAGGTCCTTAAGGAAGTATCTGACCTAGCTAAGGCTGAAAAAATAAAGACAGTCTTCTACGAGATGGGCGGTTCTGATAAGGAAGCAAAGACCCTAGCAGATGAAATCGGTGCTGAGGCTAAGCCAATCAACACACTCGAGTTTGCAACTGACGAAGAGCTTTCTTCAAACAAGACCTACCAAGAAATGATCAAGGAAAACCTAGAAGCAATCTACGATTCTCTATCATAGGGGAAAAAATTATACAAAGACTATAAAAATAAAGAGCCTAGGGGTATAATTAAGTATATGAAATTACTAGGAATTAAAAACTTAAAGTTTGGATATGAAGAAAATTTAATACTAAATGATATCAACCTAGAGCTCGATAAGGGGGACTTTCTTGCTATAAGCGGAGAGAACGGCTCAGGAAAGTCGACTCTAATCAAGCTAATCCTAAAGGCTATCAAGAAGGACTCTGGAGAGATTAATATTTTGGGTAAGCCTATAGAAGAGTTCGATGAATTCGAGAAGATCGGCTACGTTCCACAGGTAAATGACTCGGCCAAAATTGCCTTTCCAGTTACTTGCAAGGAATATGTAAGTCTGGGACTTTATAAGGAATTTAATTTCTTCAATATGGCGACAAGGAAGGTAAGGCTTAAGACAGAAAATATCTTCGAATCCCTGTCTATTGAAGACTTGATGGATAGACCCTTCAATAAGCTTTCTGGAGGTCAGCAACAAAGGGTCATGATTGCAAGAGCCCTTGTTTCGACACCAGAAATATTAATCTTAGATGAGCCAACTGTAGGAATTGACGCAAGGCATAAGGAAGATTTCCTAAAACTCTTGCTTCATTTAAACCAAGATCATGGGATTACAATCCTAATTATAAGCCATGAGATGGCTCTTATTAAGGAATTTGTAACAAAGACAGTAGTTCTTAAGGAAGGGAGGCTAATTAATGCTTAAGTATGATTTTATGATAAGGGCCCTTCTTGCAGGAGCCATGCTTGCTATAATTATTCCCATGATTGGTGTGGTAATGATAAATAGAAGAACCTCCATGATAGGGGATGCCCTAAGCCATTCCTCCCTTTCTGGTGTGGCTATTGGTTTAATTCTTGGAGTTAATCCTTTGTGGACTTCTTTACTAATATGTATACTCGCAAGTTTTGCTATTGAAATTATTAGAAGGAGGTTCGACCAATATGGAGATATGGCGACAGCCATAGTGATGAGTGCAGGAATTGGTCTTGCGGCTGTTCTTTCAGACTTCACCCCCGGAGGAACGAGTTTTGAATCCTTCATGTTCGGTTCAATTACGACTGTAGGAAAGGATGATCTCATTCTTATTGGGATTATATTTGTAGTGGTACTTGTAGTTTCCCTCTATTTTTATAATGCCCTCCTATATAATTCCATAAATCCAATGATGAGTAGGCTTTCTGGAGTAAGGACCGAGCTTGTGGATTCCTTCTTCACCTTGATTACTGCAATAACAGTAGCGATTTCCGCAAAGACGGTAGGTGCCTTGATGATAACCTCCCTTATGGTAATACCGGTTGCGACTTCCTTAATCCTTAGTAAATCCTACAAGTCATCCTATATCCTTTCCATAATCCTATCCCTCATATTTATGATTTCAGGTATAAGCCTAAGTTTCTATAAGGGAGTAAAGCCAGGTGGGGCCATAGTCCTAATAGCTATAGGATTTTTGATAATAGTTTCTATTGTTAGTCTTATTAGAAAAAAGATTATGGTTAAGAAATAGATTAAGGGATAAATTAGAAGATAATAAAGTTGTAGTAAATTTAATGATATAAATACAGGCAGGCTGCGGCCTGCTTTTTTCGTGAGGATTTATGACATGTAAAAGGGTAGGGACTTTATAGTATAGTGTATATATAAGGAAGGTATTATGAAAATTATTATATCACCAGCAAAAAGATTCAAACATTTTGAAAATAGAAAGACAGATGATATTTTATTTGAAGAAAAAACTCGAGATCTTGTAGAAAAGATTCAAAGGCTTAGTTTAAATGAAATAGGCAATCTCAATCAGACCAATGATGAGCTAACCGAGAAGGCTTATTTTGATTATAAGGAATTTGATTTTAATCATTTAGATAATCCCGCTCTCTTTTCCTATGATGGTTTAGTTTTCAAGCAATTTTCTGAGGAGGACTTTACTGACTTAGCCTACTTAAATGACCATGTATATATAATCTCTGCCCTCTATGGGGCCCTTAAGCCATATTCTGGTATTAGAGATTATAGGTTGTATTTTGATAACAAGATGATCGATCTCTATGATTTTTGGGAGGATGATATCTACAAGGAAGTCTTTAGGGATAAAGAGACTGTGATTAATCTTGCTAGTAAGGAATATTCTAAGACCATCAGGCCATTTCTTAAGGAAGAAGACCAATTTATAACTATAGATTTTAAGGATGAGAAAAATGGAAAGCTAAGATCAATTGTCGCTTGGACCAAACAGATGAGGGGGAGATTCCTCAAAGAGATTATTACAAAGAAGATAGAAGATCCAGAAGAGATAAAGAAGATTGAAATCGACGGATATATCTTCGATCCTTATTTGTCTACCGGGGATAATTTCGTATTTATAAGGAGAAAGGCGTGAGACTCCTCCACCTATCAGACCTACATTTAGGAAAAAATATCGGTTCGTATTCCCTAATCGAAGAGCAAGGCTTTGCCCTAACTGAGCTTATCAAAATTATAAAAGAAGAAGATGTCGATATAGTGATGATTGCAGGAGATATCTTCGATACTATTATTCCAAGCGCCGAGGCCATGGATCTTTATTCTAACTTTATCGAAGAGATAGTCTTTGATTTAGGTAAGAAGGTCCTAGCTATTTCTGGAAATCACGATTCATCTAAGAGACTTGATATCAACAAGAGATTCTACAGGTCCAATAATTACTATCTAGTAAGCGAATATGACAAAAATCCTATTAGCTTTGAGGATGATTTTGGGAAAGTTAACTTCTATCTCATTCCCTTTATTTCCATAAATAAGGCGAAAACAATCTTTGATTCATCTATAGATAATTTCACCGATGTCTATAAATATGCCCTAGAAGCTATTGACTATAGGGATAGGAATGTGCTTATCACTCATTGCTACGCTTCAAATATGAGTTCATTTGACAAAGAAGTCTATGACGAAGGGCAGAAGCCTCTTACTATCGGAGGAACTGACGCCATGGATGCAAGTTTATTTGAAAATTTCGACTATGTAGCCCTGGGCCATCTTCATAGGGCGCATTTCGTCTTAGATCCTAAGATCAGATATTCAGGAACTTTTATGAAATATTCCTTTGATGAGGAAAATCTTACAAAAACTGTAAGCCTAGTTGACCTTAAAGATAAGGCGGAAATAAGAAAAATTGAAATTCCCTTCTTGAGGGATTTTGTTACAAAAAGGGGAATGTTTGAAGAAATCCTAAAGGAAGAAGGGTCAGAGGATTATATCAAATTTATCCTAGAAGATTCCTATATTCACGAAAATGCCATGGCAAGGTTAAAGGAGAAATTCCCTAGGGCTGTCTCAATCACTTACGCCAACAAGGCAGTATTTGAGAGGAAAGATAGTTATGATGTGGACATAGAAAATAAGAATTTGCTCGAGCTTTTTGCTGAATTTTACCATTTCAAAATGGATGAAGACCTTAAACAAAAAGACACCCAACTTATACAAAGGATAGGCTTATGCGACCAAGAAGACTGAAAATGAGAGGTTTTATAACCTACAAGGAAGAGGTCGATATAGACTTTACGACTCTTTTCGAGAAAAAAATATTTCTAATATCGGGGGCGACTGGTTCAGGTAAGACCAGCATTTTTGATGCTATAAATTTCGCCTTGTATGGGAAGGTATCAAGAGACATATCCGCTGATAGACTAAGGTGCGACTTTTTATCAGAAGAAGATCCCTACACCTACGTATCTCTTGACTTTGAAGTAGGGGATAAAATCTATAGGATAGAGAGAATCCCAAGACAGGTTGCAAAGAAGACTAAAATCGGTCAAAATATAGGAAATGCTGTAAGTTTATACGATATTACAGATAAGGTTACTCTTCTAAGCGAGAAGAAAACCGAGACAGATGAGATGATTAAAAATATTATAGGTCTCGATGATAAGCAATTCTCCAAGGTAATGCTTCTTGCCCAGGGGAAATTCCAAGAGTTTCTATCTGCCAAGTCCACCGACAAGGCTAAGCTTTTGGGAGATATATTTAAGACCTATGAATATAAAAACTTCCAAGATAAAATTAAGGAAATGGCTAAAGATAGTATCCAAAAGATGGAATACATAGATAATGATCTTTCAAATATCATCTCATATAATGAAGAAATATCGGATCTGGTAGATAGGGACTTTATTATCACACACGATTTTCCTGAAATAGAAAAGGTCCTAGAGGAGAGGAAATCAGAATATGAAAATAGAATTGACCTCCTTAAGGATAGTGAACAGGAGATTGATAGGTCGATAAAAACCGACTTGGCTGAGCTTAAAAAGTCTGAGATGGATAATATGAACATTGAAA
>CABQOK010000080.1 GCA_902465755.1 uncultured Anaerococcus sp. | reverse complement strand
ATACAGAAGGTCAAAATGGTAGCGTACAATATAAATATTCTATAACTTATGAAAAATCTGAAGGAACAAGCGTAGAAAGACCAGCTGACTGGCCAGAAGATGCTCCAGCGGCAGCACCACAAGCAGGCGAAAGAGTTATATCTTACAATAGGGAAGAAGTTGAAGGATCAAGAGTAAATCCTACCACTCAAATTGTAAGAAAAGGACCAGATGGTCCAGAAGAAGGCGAAACTGAGATTCCTGCTGGAGAATTTGCACAAATCACTAACAAGCAGGTTGGTATTGAGCTTAAAGTCCACAAGAGAAATAATGTAAACGAAGGACTTGAAGGTGCTAACTTTACACTTAAGAAATACACTGATGGTACGTTTACTCAAGTAGACGATACTTTCAAAGACCTAAAAGCAACTTCTGATGAAAATGGTAATGTTGTATTTAAGGATAAAGACGATAATATAGTCAAGTTAAATACTGGCTACTATATGCTTGAAGAAACAAAATCTCCAGTAGGTTACAAAAAGCAAGCAGCTCCTTGGAAGCTACAAGTAAAAGAAGAGAATGGTTCTCTTGTAATAGTTGAAAATGGACCAGAAAATACAGCGGCTTCTTTCCTAAACTCAGAAAAAGCGGTCGCAGCAGATAATCAAACAGGCAGCATAAAATATAAGTCTATAGTTAAAAATATAGACCCAGACTCAAAGACCTTTGTTCAAAGAGTTTATATTGATACAAGAGATTATGGTAAGGTAGTAAACGTTCAAATCACACCAAAACACAAGAGAGAAGAAATTGATAGAGCAGGAAAGCCACCAGTTACTATCAAAGAAGGTGTTAAGACTGCCTACAGGTCAACTTATCAAATAACAAATCCACCATCAGATGTGGACGTTGATAAAGTATTAAACAGTTACGACTTGAGAGATCCAAATGTAGAAACTGTAAACACAGCAAGATGGAGACCATTTGATTGGGGCTTTGACGAAGATATACTAAATCTTGAGCCAGGTGTATACTACATCGATATTGAAGGATACTACGATGGTTCTATAGTAGATAAAAAAGTTACTAATGAAGTTGCAATAGATTCTAATTACAACTTCACTCAAAAGGATGGCACTACTCCAAGTACAGAACCAGTTCTTAAAGATCCATACGAAAGAACCGACATTCCAGATGATGATTTAGGTAAGATTGAATTAAATATTGATTTCTACGATGGAGCAAGAGAATTCCAAGAAATAACTGATGTTCCAAACTTAGGTTACAATCATGTCGATCAGGGATCCTACCAACATGGTGCTACTACAATAAAGAACTGGATGATACAAAGATTAATGCAAAAAGGATCCTCTAGAGAGTATGCTGAAGACTTTGCAAAAAATTGGGCTGGTAAGAAATTACCGGGACAAAAATATCCAAACTATATTAGTAAGAAGGTAAAGATCAACTCTACTGATGATTATTGGATAGATACAGGTAGAATTAATCCTGAACTTACAAATCCAGTAGCAAAAGCTGACACTAGCCTATATATATCATCACTTTACACTTCAGATAAACCTGAAACTGTGCCACAAGAAGGTATGTCAATCACAAACGAAAGAGAAGTTTATAACATTACTTTCTCTAAGCACAAAATGGATGGCGATGACAATACAAACAGACTAGAAGGCGCAGTATTTAAACTTCAAAAGAAGGAAGGTTCTTTCTGGTATGATATGGATGAATCCTATGTATCATCAGCATTCAACGGTTACTTTGGTTTCAGAAGACTAGAACCAGGAACTTATAGGTTGCTAGAAGTTGCTCCTCCAGAAGGATACAGAGCACTTGACGGAACTCTATTAGAATTTGTAATAAAAACTATTGATCCAAGGGGTGAAATAATTACAAAGGATGATGGAAAGACTTATGACAAAGAATCAGGTTTACAGGTTCAAGTTCAACCAGATGGAACTCACAAAGTAGTTGACCCACAGACTGGTAAAATCGTAGAAAGCGCCAACGG
Organism: uncultured Anaerococcus sp.; assembly: GCA_902465755.1. Lineage (GTDB taxonomy): Bacteria > Bacillota > Clostridia > Tissierellales > Peptoniphilaceae > Anaerococcus. The sequence continues at coordinate 4,720 of CABQOK010000080.1, read as the reverse complement.
ATATGTAACAATTGAATATAAGAGAGACAACTATTTAGTACCTAATGTAAAGGATGATGAGACTTCAACTGGCAAACTTGTCGACTTCGTAACAAGCGCCACAGCCAAGAATATTGGTAAGGTAAGAAACGAAGAACCAGGTAAAGGTTCAGTTACTATCAAAAAGGTTGATGAAAATGGCGATGCTATCCCAGGTGAGAAAAATGAATCTGGAGATTTAATAGCGGGAGCTAAGTTCAGAGCCACAAGATTAGGTGCCAAGACAGATGACAAAGGAAATCCAGTTGCCGATGCTGTTTATGAAGGAACAGTAGGTACTGATGGTACACTTAAGTTCGAAGGACTTCCACTAGGTAACTACGAACTAAGAGAAATCGAATCACCTAATGGTTATATTAACACTGGTCAAGTATGGCACTTCACAGTCGGTGGTAAGGGGCTTGACCCTTACGCAGAAGATGCAAGTCCAGGAACAAGAAATATTACAAACTTGATAGAGCTTACATCATCTGACATGATAGTGAATAGACCTTACAATGAAGATACAACCCAAGGTACTAATGAAATAAGACCTCACGTTGGACAAAGTTTACAATTCACAAATGAATATAATATAAAAGATGGTGCCAAAATAAGTTCAGGTGATTACTTCACACTTAAACTAACTGACAACATGGACTTGCATGGAATAAGAGAAGATGAGCCAACTAACTTAGACTTGTTTGCCGATGGTATAGGTACAATAGCTAAGGCTTACTATAATAGACAAGCAGGAACTATTACCTATATATTCACAAAGGCAGCAGACCAATATACAATAACTGACTTCAAGAATGTTATATCATCTCATATTAACCTTTATGCGGTTAAGAATTCTGGTGAGCAAAAAGTTGGTATGAGCGTTGGAAATGACACAAGTAAATATAAGGATATTTACGTAAACTATATTGTCGGTACTGAAAGAGATGATGATGGAAGTAACTTCATCAATATGGCATCTAAGATTGTAAGTTTCGATTCTGAAACTGGTGAATTTGTTCACTACTTCTATATTAATAGATTAGGGGAATACGATGGAAGAAACTTGACATTCGGATATATGCCAAACCAACAAGTAGAGAATTTACAAATTACAACTTACGACTTGAACTACACTGATAATTATTGGAAAAATTACAGTATGCCAGGATCCTTTGGTGTTAATGAAAATGATGGAAACTTAAGGCGTTCTGGAATAACACAACCTAAAACTGCACAAGCAAATAAATACACAACTATTGGGATAGGTTCCTTCCCTAAAAATAGGGCGGCTATTGTAAAAGTAACAGGTAAACTTGATACAGCTAACTTGACTGAGTATAAAGGTAATTCAGCTTTATATGCTAGTGGCTACTGGTCAAGTGATGGATACAATAGATATTGGAATGAAGGAATTGGAGTATACAGATGGGACGGAGTATATGTATTTGAAAACGAAAGTGTTGCTCAAGCTAACTTCGAACTCAAAATAACAAACCCAACAAATAAAGTTGTATTTGAAAAGGTAAATACAGAAGGACAAGTTCTAAAACCAACAGTAGATGAAACAGGTAAAGTAACTAAGGGAGCTAAGTTCACACTTGAAAAGGATGAGGGAACTATAGAAAAACCTGCTGGAACTTGGAAGGCATTGTCTAATCCAAAATTCCTTGACAAAGATGGTAGAATTTCTTATAAAAATCTTGAAAAGGGTTTGTATAGGTTAATAGAAAATGAAGCTCCAGAAGGATACACTAAACCTAATGATCCAGTATCATACCTAAAGGTAGACGAATCTGGTAAGATTTATAAGAAAGTGACTGTTCCTAATGAAGAAGGAACAGGAACTACTGAAATCTACCAAGAAGTAACCGAAACTATTCCAATCAAGCTTGTCAACAACAAAGCTATTGAGTTTGTAAAAGTTGATGCAGATGATAATGGTAAGATTTTACCAGGAGCTGAATTCAAAGTTCTTTATAAAGAAAAAGAAGAAGGAAAATATGACGATTATAAAGTCGACGGACAACTTGTAACAGTTAAATCTGACGATAAAGGTAAATTTAGTCTTAATCTTTCAAAAGATGGCTACTATGCCTTAGAAGAAACTAAAGCACCAGAAGGATATTCTAAGTACCAAGGTTATATCAAAGAGTTCAAGCTAGAAAATGGAAAAATCCAAGTTCTTGAAAAAGATCCATTAAAGGCAAGCTTTACTAAGGGTTCAAATGGTATGTTAACAAGTGAAATCCTTGAAGTGGATAAGGAGAAGGGAACATTCAAGCAAAGACTTGTAATAAATCCTGGTCACACTCAATGGACATTTGATAAGTATGACACATTGCTACAACTTGATGTTAATAATTGGAATGTAAGTGATCAGTATAGAACTATAAAAGTTGCAACTCTTGAAAAGGGTAAAACTGTTGCTGATTTGAAAGATACTGACTTCAGAGAAGTTAATCCAAGAAATCAACAATATAGTAATAATCCACTTATATATAGTATTCCAAGTATGTACAAGGCAGATGATTATACACAACCAGTTCCAACAATTAGTAACTTAGTTACAGAAAAAGGACTGGTAGTAGAAATAACTGGTACAATAACTGATAAGTCAAAAGCAGTGGACTTGAAACCAGAAGTGTATTCAAGAGCATTTACTAAATCAATTGACCTAGTAAATTACACTCTTGACATCAACGCTATGTCAGAAGGTAAGGGAACTTATGTAGATTACGAAAGTAATGATCCAATAAAGGTAGAAAACACCAAGGTAGAATACCCATTCACAGGTGGACCTGGTGTATGGATTGGATTTGCGATAATTGGACTTATCGTAATGCTTGGAGGAGTTTTAATCTACACTAAGAAGAAAAAAGAGCCTTTAAGCTAATAGTCTAAAATAGACAAAGGAAAAACCCTAGTTTTCCAAATATGGAAGCTAGGGCTTTCTTTTGCCTAAAATTAGGATTATTCTTTATTCTTACTAGGAGCTAGGATTGAGATTAGGGCGAAGATGCCAAGGATAAATTGATACCAGAAGAAAGGAACGAGCTCGAAGGGAGCGAGTGCTCCTCCAGTAAAGCCTGCTGCTATGAGGACCTGGGCTGAGTAGGGGATTATTCCTTGAAATACACAGGAGAGGGTATCGAGGAGGGAGGCGCTACGCCTTGGATCAATCCCGAATGCTCTAGACATTTTCTTAGCTATTGGACCTGAGATTATGATTGCTACAGTGTTGTTGGCAACGCAAATATCCGCTAGAGAGACGAGAAGTCCTATGCCAAGCTCTCCACTCCTAACGCCCTTAGCGAAGATTTTAATCTTGGATATTATCCAATTGATTCCACCTTCTTCTGCCACCATCCTGGACAGGCCCCCTATAAGCATAGAAAGAAGGAAGATCTCAAACATTCCTGTAAAGCCTTCCCAGATGATTTGGGAGATATCTATCATCGAAGTCCCTCTAATTAGTAAGAGAGCTGAGGAAAGTCCAATTGCTCCAGTAAGTACGACAAATACATTGACTCCCATAAGGGCGACTATAAGGACAAATAGATAGGGGATAATTGATAAGGGGTCGTAAGTAAGGTCTGTCGGACTTGTAGTAACTTCTGGGGCTCCGAATACTAGAAGGAGGATAATAGTTAGGATTGCAGAAGGTATGGCGATTTTGGCATTCATCTTAAACTTATCCTTCATATCACAGCCCTGACTCCTAGTTGCGGCTATGGTTGTATCGGATATTATGGAAAGATTGTCCCCAAACATTGCCCCACCCACCAAGGCGCCAAGCATTTGGGCAAGGCTTATGCCGCTAGTATTAGCAAGTCCCACTGCGATTGGGCCAAGGGCGGTGATAGTGCCTACAGATGATCCTGTAGCTATTGATATAAATGAAGCTATGAGAAAGACTCCTGCTGTAAGAAAGCCACTAGGTATAAAGGAAAGTCCTAGGTTAACTACAGAATCCACCCCGCCAGAGGCCTTGGCAAGGGAGGAGAAGGCTCCAGCTAGTAGGTAGATCAAACACATAATTATAATATTAGAGTCTCCGCAGCCAGCAACTAGGGTATCGAACTTTTCTTCTATACTTCCTTCAAAGATAAAAAAGGCTGCTATAATTGCGACAAAGACTGCTATAGGAGCAGGTAGTTGGTAAAAGGCCATCTCGACTCCACGAACTTGAAGGATGAGACCTGTAATTAGGTAAAGGGCAATGAAGATTACAAAAGGGATCAAAGCCTTGGCTGAAATTTTATTATTTTCTTTCATGATACTTCCTCTCGATTTATGATAAGTGTAAGCTAAAAGCCATTATATTCTCTAAACACTCTAACACAAGTAGGTGGAAATTTCAAAAGAACTTAAGAAATAATTAGCTTGTAAGGAGTGGGTTTACATTGTTTGTTTGAGATGTCTCCGCTACGGTCGACATAAGGGGACTGTTTCTCTAGCGGTTTTATGTAGCACCATTTTTCCCTTACTTCGACCTTGTGGAGAAGTCTCTCACATTTACCGATATCAAAACAATAAGTCTTATACCTTGAGATAAACTAACACAGAAGTTACGCCATCTCGACAGAGCGAAGCGACTGAGAGATCTACAGTCTATAGTGACAAGTGGATATAAAAGTTCAAGTTATCTACGAAAATACATTCCTAACAAAATCTTAGATCAAACACGTCCCAATGTTCT
>CABQOK010000079.1 GCA_902465755.1 uncultured Anaerococcus sp. | reverse complement strand
GAGCCTGTTGAATATTATTGTAAACTTCCAAATGATATTGGTAACAGAGATATTTTGGTAGTAGATCCAATGGTTGCTACAGGTGGATCAGTAAATGACGCTGTGGAAAGACTTAAGGAAAGAGGATGTAAGTCAATCAAACTCCTTTGTATAATAGCAGCACCAGAAGGAATAAAAGCTATCCAAGAAAAACATGAGGATGTAGATATTTTCGTAGCCCAAATGGATGAGAATCTCAACGAAAATGGTTATATTGTTCCAGGTTTGGGAGATGCTGGAGACAGGTTATTCGGAACAAAATAAGGACTTAAGATGACTAAAGAGATATTAATTATAAATTCAAATGGACCACTTAAGGGAGAAGTAGAAATCTCCGGTGCCAAAAACTCTGCCCTACCAATACTAGCTGCTTGTGTTTTAGGTACTGAAGAAATAATCTTAGACGGTGTTCCAGAGCTTAAGGATGTTGAGATAATGGTAGATGTACTCAAACATCTGGGATCTAAGGTAGAGTATATAGATAAAAACAGCTTGAGGATAGATTCAAGTGGAATCAATACCTGTGAGACACCTTATGAGCTTATGGATAAGATGCGTGCATCCTTTGTGGTTATGGGACCACTTCTTTCAAGATTTCATAAGGCATATACAAGAGCACCAGGTGGTTGCAACATCGGTTCAAGGCCTATTGACCTTCACCTTAAAGGCTTCAATGCTTTGGGTGCAGATACCAGGATAAATGATGATGAAATAGCAATAGAGGCAAATGAAGGTCTTATTGGTGATGAAATTTATCTAGATTTCCCTTCAGTTGGGGCTACCCAAAATATTATAATGGCAGCTACTCTTGCAGAAGGTGAAACTATAATTGAAAATGCAGCGAAAGAGCCAGAAATAGTAGACCTTGCTTCATTTTTATCCAAAATGGGAGCAAAGATCAAGGGAGCAGGAACTTCTACAATTACAATTACTGGGGTAGAAAAGCTTACAGGAACTAGACATACGATAATTCCTGATAGGATAGAAGCAGCAACTTATATGCTAGCAGCGGCTATGACTAGGGGAGATGTGAAAATTACTAATGTAATAGGATCTCATATTAGACCTGTTATAGCAAAACTTATAGAAATAGGTGCAGATGTTGAAGAAATCGAAGAAGAAGATATTATCTTTGTCAAAGCCCCAAATAGACTTAAGGCGACTAATATCCAAACTCTACCTTACCCAGGATTTCCTACAGATGTACAGGCTCAGTTTATGGCTCTTCTAACCTTAAGCGAGGGAGAAAGCAGGATTCAAGAAACTGTATTCGAAAATAGATTCATGCACGTCGAAGAGCTTTCTAAGATGGGCGCCGTCATAGCGACCTCTGGTAATAGAGCAACTATAGCAGGCGTGGAGAAACTTCACGGAGCAAGTGTAAAGGCAACAGACCTAAGAGCTGGAGCCGCCCTTGTCATGGCTGGCCTTGTTGCTGAAGGAGAAACTAGGGTTTCTGAGATTTATCATATAGATAGAGGCTATAGCAATCTTGTTGATAAGTTGAGTAAGCTAGGAGCAGATATCAAAAGAGTTACAGTTGATTAATAGGAAATAAAATGAAGATTAAAGGCATTGTTACCAACATTATATTTAGAAATGACGAGAATGGATACACAATTATGGCTGTAGACACTCCAGATTCTGATATAACTTGCGTTGGGACTATGCCTTTTTTTAATGAGGGCGATAATGTCGAGATGGAAGGAGATATAGTCTATCACGATAAATATGGTGAGCAATTTAAAATTTCTACTATAAGACTTGTAAAACCATCATCGAAGGAAGCTGTTGTGAAATTCCTGTCCTCGGGCAATCTTAAGGGTATAGGCAAAAAAACTGCTCGTGCTATCTTTGATGTTTTCGGCAAGGATTCTGTTGATATTGTCTACAACGATCCTGATAAACTATTAAAAGTAGATGGAATAGGTAAGAAAAAACTAGAAGATATAAAGCTTTCTGCAGAAGAGACGAGAGATTCGAGAAGGACTATAGAATACCTTCAAGGCTTAAATCTATCATACAATCTATCTATGAAGATTTATAAAAAGTATGGCGAATCGACAGTCGATGTTGTAAAGGCAAATCCTTATAAGTTAATAGAAGACATCAGAGGGGTAGGCTTTACTATGGCCGATAATATAGCCTTTAATATGCAGATGGATCTTACTTCTAAGTTTAGGATTTCTGCGGGAGTCTACTACATACTAAACACAGAGGCGGAATTTAACGGTCATACTTGTCTTAAATATAATACCTTGTCTCAAAAATCAGCCAATCTTTTGAAACTTGAAGAAGGAAGAATAAAAGAAGTAATTAATGATGATATAATTTCTGGTAAATTAGTCTTGGTAGAAATTGAAGATATCAATTATATCTATAGTTCTAATCTACTTAATGCAGAAAAATCAGTTGCAATGGCAATAGCAAGTAAAATAAATGAAAAATATAATTTTGATATCAAAATTGACTATGATCTTTCTGTATTCTCTGATGAGCAAAAACTTGGCATAGAAAAAGCGTTTGAATCTATGGCTCTTGTTATAACTGGAGGTCCTGGAACAGGAAAGACCACTATTATCAATGCTATTTGTAAAATTTTATCCCAAAATGGCCTCTCATACGCTTTGACTGCACCTACAGGAAGAGCTGCGAAGAGGATTATGGAATCGACAGGAGAAGATGCCTACACTATCCATAGACTTTTAGGTATAAGGCCTGATGAAGTTGTGGCTGAGTTTAACGAAGAAAATCCTATTGATAAGGATTATATTATAGTTGACGAGACCAGTATGGTCGATATTTTCCTAATGAAAAACTTGATGGCAGCTATTGGTGAGAAGACTGCAATAATACTCGTTGGAGATAGTGATCAGCTTCCTTCGGTTGGACCGGGCAATGTTTTAAAGGATATATTAAAGACAAATGTTGAGTCTGTCAGACTTAAGAAAATATTTAGGCAGGCAGGTAAGTCCAACATTATTGTAAACGCTCATAGGATTAATGAAGGAAAATATCCAATCTTAAATGAAAAAGACAAAGATTTCTTCTTTATTGACACAAGGGCTCCTGAATTTCTTAAAGTTTTGATATCCCTGGTGAATGAAAGACTTCCTAAATATTATGACTTTGATCCAATTAAGGATATACAAATCCTATCCCCGTCCAAGAAAACTGATTGGGGTGTGGTTAATATAAATGAAAATATTCAAAAATCTATTAACAAGGAAAAAATCTCATTAAAAATAAATAATAGAATATTCAAACTACATGACAAGGTCATGCAAGTTAGAAACAATTATGATCTTAGAGCGATTAATCATGGAGACGATTATGACGAAGGTGTATACAACGGTGATATAGGAATTATAGAAGATATTGATAGGATCGATGAGAGTCTTGATGTAAGATTTGATGATGGTCGATTAATAAGATATAAGAAAGAAGATATCAAAGATTTGGACCTTTCATATGCTATTACAATCCATAAGTCTCAAGGCTCTGAATTTCCATGTGTAATTATTCCTATGATGCAGGTAGCACCAATGCTTTTAACTAGAAACCTCCTCTATACTGGGGTAACAAGAGCTAGGAAAATCGTAATCCTTCTAGGGAACAAGAAAATCCTAAAAACAATGGTTGATAATAATAGGTCTAACAGAAGATTTACCAATCTTTCTTACTGGATAGGAGAAATGGGGAAGGTTATTGATGATTGATTTTTTATTTTTAGATGAAGGGCTTTGCTTTTCTTGTAAGAAAGAAACAATTTATAAATATAATCTATGCAAGGATTGTCTTGATAAGTTAGATTATGTAGGAAGTAAGTTCGAGCTTTCTGGAAACACATGCTATAGTTTATATTTTTATAATGATTTTATGAAAAAATTGATAGCTGATTATAAGTTTGACAGAAATACTTCACTTAAAGAAGTGTTTTCTGATATGATATATAGATTTTTAGTAGCTAATAATTTAACATCTTTTGATTATATCTTGGCTTCACCTTCATCTAAGAAGACCCTAAACAAGAGGGGCTTTGATCATATTAACCTTATAGTAGATGATTTTTCTGATAAACTTGGAATTAAAAAGCTTGATGAATTTAAGAAGATTAAAAATACTAAATCTCAACATACACTCAATAGACTCGAGAGAAGTGAAAATCTTAAAGGAGCTTTTAAGTTAGATATAGATATAACTGGCTCTAGTATTTTACTTATAGATGATTTGATAACTACTGGAAATACAGTTCTGGAAATTATAAGAGAATTAAAGAATAGGGGAGCAAGTGAGGTAGTGACCCTTGCTATTTGTTCAGAAAGAAGCATAAATTAAAAGAGATGATAAAAAGATTCTCCGTTAGGGAGTAAATCTTCTATCATCTCTTTTTGTTATTTTCTTTTAGATGGTCTAACCATACTTATGTCTAGAAGATTAATTGCTTCATCATCAATTATTCCGTCGTCATATTGTTTTTTCTGCATAGATGCTGAAAGCGCTAGGCCAATATTAATCAAACTAATAAGTTGGAAGGTTCCTCCGTATGAGAAAAATGGAAGAGGAATTCCAGTTACTGGCATAAGACCTATAGTCATTGCAATATTTTCAAATATATGGATGAATAAAAGTCCTGCAATTCCAGTAAGCATGATTGTAATAAAGGTATTTCTTGATGTCTTTGCGATTATTACAAGTCTCATAATTACAATTGCAAAAAGAGCTATTACAATAATTGCTCCCAAAAATCCCAGCTCTTCTGCTAGAACTGAGAAGATAAAGTCCGTTTCTTTTTCTGGAATATATCCGTATTGGGATTGACTTCCGTTAAGATAGCCACGGCCAGTAAGCATACCTGATCCTATAGCAATGAGACCTTGTTGTTGCTGCCAGTTACTTCCTGAAGTATCTCTTGATGGATCGAGAAAGTTTTCTATCCTATCAAGTCTGTATCCTGAAAGGTTGGTCAATACAAAAAATCCTACTATTGCAGCAAGTCCTGCAAAAATACCAATCCATTTCCAAGAAATCCCTGCTATGAAAATCATAGCTGATATGAAGAATACATAAACCATAGCCGTACCAAAATCAGGCTGCAAGAGTATAAGACCTATTGGAAGACCCGCCATGGCGATAACCTTTAATAGGGTTAGCTTGTCATTGATATCGAACTTATGCTTGTCTAGAAAAGCAGCAAGGGAGAAAATAATTCCTACCTTGGCAATCTCTGAAGGTTGGAAGGAAAAAGATCCTATATAGACCCAGGACTTCGCTCCCCACTCATCAAGACCTCGACCAAAAACTAAGGTCAACAGCAATAGTCCAATCATTACTGCATAAACGCCGACGTAGGATCTCTTGATAAAATCCAAGTCAATTGTACATAGGACTAATATTATTATAAATCCTAATATAGTAGCAAAAAGCTGTGTCGTTATAGGTTTGATATTTCCACCGTATGCTGAATATAAAACGACTAGACCGATTACACTTAAGGCAATGGTTGCAAACAAAAGCATAAGGTCAAGCTCTTTTAAATCTTTTTTCTTTAAATTAAACATCTAATCACTCCAATTCTCCATTTATTATATAACATGAGTCAGTCTTTATCAATCAAATGTTATTTATTAGTCGAAGAGTATAATAATTTTGAGGTGATAGTATTTTAGATTCTAAAGAAATTAAAGAGCTTTTGGAAATTCTCGATAGGATGTATCCTGATGTGGATTATTCTATGCTAAATTTCACGACCCCTTTTGAGTTATTGGTAGCGACAATCTTATCTGCCCAATCGACTGATGTAAGGGTCAATAAGGTCACAAGTGTGATGTTTAAGGAAATGAATACAGCAGAAGAATTTGCTAAAGCCGATATTAAAACAATTGAAAATTATATAAGAACAGTTGGAATATATAAGAACAAGGCCAAAAATATTTCTGCTACAAGCAAAATCTTGTCGAGTGATTATAATGGTAAGGTCCCAGCAGATATAAAAGAGCTGATGAAACTTCCAGGAGTTGGAAGAAAGACTGCAAATGTAGTGGCATCCAATGCCTTCAATATTCCAGCAATTGCTGTCGATACCCATGTTTTTAGGGTATCTAATAGATTGGGGCTTGCACAGGCTAAAAACGTAGAAAAAACTGAAAAGCAATTGATGGAAAATATTCCCAAAGAAAGATGGAGAAAGACCCACCATCAATTAATAACTCATGGCAGGGCTCTTTGTAAGGCAAGAGGCCCAATTTGTGAGGAATGTTACTTAAATGTAGTCTGCGAGTTTTATAGGAGAGATCATGATTAGAATATTTGCCCTAGACATGGATGGAACGCTTTTAGATTCTAACTCGAAACTTTCAGAGGATAATATTAAAGCCCTAAGAGATTTAGAAAACACGGGAGTCAGAGTAGTTCTTGCTAGCGGTAGGGTCTTTAAGTCTGTCTTATATTTTGCGAGTAAGATTAGCACAAATCCATGCATAATTGCAAACAATGGAGCTCTTCTTGGATCTGATTACGATAATTTATTCTTTGAAAAGCCCATAGAAGATTCAGACTTAGATAGGCTTTATGACTTGGCTATAGAAAATGATTTGGATTTTCATTTCTATGATTTGGATACCTACTATTCAAATAAATTAAATGTAGAGAAACTTAACCATCTCCGTAAGGAAATTGATAATGAGTATACTACAAATATTTTGATTTCGGATGATCCTCTAAAGGAGCTTAGGTTAAAGAAACACAAGGCTTAC
>CABQOK010000078.1 GCA_902465755.1 uncultured Anaerococcus sp. | reverse complement strand
GAATCTAATAGCTTGATATAGATACACAATAAAAAAGATGATGAGCAGAATAGATTTACCTATTCTGCAACATCACCTTTTAAATTTCTAATATTTTATTGGAAATAAAAAAAACATTTTGCAATTATGCTTTTTCTACTTTACCGCTTTTTAGACATTTAGTACATACGTTGATTGTTTTAGGTGTTCCATCAACAAAAGCTTTTACTCTATGAACATTTGCCTTAAATTTTCTATTGGTTTGTCTGTGAGAGAAAGTTACATTCTTACCTGATTGTGTTCCCTTACCGCAGATATCACATGTTCTTGCCATTCTTACACCTCCTAGCTTTTATTCATCTTTATTATTCTACCAAATATCAAGACAAATTACAAATTTTTCTTATATTTTTCTCAGAAAATGATAGTCAATTCTCCTCAATAGTTATTGGAGTCGCTTTATGGTATAGTCTTTGTAGAATTAAAAGAGATTTAAATGAATCGCAGGAGGTAATATGGATTTTGAATCTATATACAAAAATGAGGATATAGGCGAAGTTTTATTTGACCAATCATTAAGAGACTACACTACTTTTGGCATAGGCGGGAAAGCCGATGTCATGATCAAACCAAACACAGAAGAACAACTACAAAATATATTAAAGATAAACAACAGAGAAAATATTAAGACTACAGTTATAGGAAGAGGATCGAACCTCCTAATCAGCGATAAGGGGATTAGGGGATGTGTTATAGTTTTAGCAGATAATTTCGACGAAATCAATAGAGATGGAGATATCCTAACAGCTCTAGCAGGAACAAGCTTAAATGAGCTTGCCTTATTTGCTATCGAAAGAAGCCTAGAAGGTATGGAAGAAATATCAGGTATACCGGGCTCAGTCGGAGGAGCAGTAGCTATGAATGCAGGAGCCTATGGCGGAGAGATAAAGGATATATGTGTAAATGTCAAAGCATTTGACTTTGCTGGCAAAGAATATAACTTTACCAACAGCCAAATGAATTTTTCCTACAGACATTCCAAAATATTTGAAGATGACCTTATAGTGTCTTCTGCAAGCTTTAAATTGAAAGCAGGAGATAAGAATGATATTGAAGAAAGATACGAAGACTTCACCAATAGAAGAGCTACAAAGCAACCTTTGGATAGAAAATCTGCAGGTTCAACCTTCAAAAGACCAACAGGATCTTATGCATCAAAGCTTATAGATGAATGTGGTCTTAGGGGCTACAGGAGAGGGGAATGCCAAGTTAGCGAGAAACATTGTGGCTTTATAATCAATGTAGATCATGCTACATGCGAGGACATGCTTTCCTTTATAGAAGAAGTTTCTAAGATAGTAAATAAAAAAACAGGATTTGTATTAGAAAGAGAAGTTAAACTAATCGGAGACTTTTAATGATACTTAAAATTATCACAGGCCTAAGTGGTTCAGGTAAGACTACGGCCCTTCGTGCCTTTGAGGACATGGGATATTACGCTATGGACAATGTCCCAGCATATTTGATAGAAAAATTTATAGAGCTTAATGCAAATCAAGAAAATCCTATTGAAAAGATGGCAGTCGTAATCGACTTTAGGTCCTATGCCGTAGACGATGACCTTTACGACTCGCTCCTAAGGCTTAAGAAAGCCAATATAGATACAGAAATCATCTACATATTTTCATCTGATGAGGTGATTTTCAAAAGATATAACGAATTAAGACGTCCTCATCCTATGGGTGAGTACGGAAATGTAAGCGAAGGAATCGAGAAAGAAAAGGATATGCTTAAGCCTATCAGAAAGATTGCAGATAGGTTTATCGATACGAGTAATTACAAGATTGCGGAGCTTAAGAGGGTAATCGAGGATTCTGCCCTAAAAAAGGATAAAATCATAATAAATCTCATATCGTTTGGCTTTAAATATGGACTCAGTGATAATTTTGAATTTGTATTTGATATGAGATTCTTACCTAATCCTTACTATATAAAAGAGCTTAAAGGGATGAATGGTACTTGTAAGGCCCTACAAGATTATTTAGATGGTTTTGATATCTCCAAGAAATTTGAAGATGATTTATATGAAATGATAAAAAGCCTAGTGCCAGAATTCTTAAATCAAGGCAAGGATATCATAAATATAGCCATAGGATGTACAGGCGGCCAACATAGGTCAGTATATATGGTAGAAAAGCTATATGAGAGAATGAAAGACGACGATTATATATTAGTGAAGAAACATAGAGAGAAGGATAGATGGTAAAAAAATACATGAAAAGATATCCCCTAAAGGATGTCCAGAACGCAAGAGACCTAGGTGGAGTACCAACACTTGATGGCAATGTGACAAACTGGGGGAAATTTATTAGAACAGCGACTCTAGATGATGCGAAAGATGATGATATTAACTACCTTAAGGATATGGGAGTTACTAGAGTAATTGACTTAAGACGTGAAGGCGAGATTGAGCCTCACAAGGAAAAAATTTTAAAAATCAAGGAAAATTTCGACTATTACAATGTTTCTCTTGCAGGAGACAGGGAGTTTAGGCAAGAAGATATTGACAAAATTGTAAACAAAGAAATATCAGTAGGCGCAAGTTATAGGAATCTTATTGATAACTATAAGGCAGTCAAAGAAATTATGGAAATATTCGCTGATAATGAGGGCATAAGCCTATTTCACTGCCAAGAAGGTAAGGATAGGACAGGGATTATATCTATGATTCTTATGGGTATTTCTAATGTTTCAAGATCTGATATTATAGCTGATTATGAAGTAAGCTCGGCCCATCTTGGTTATATCGAGAGATATGACGAGGATGATCCTTTTTCTGTATTTAGGATTACAAGTCCTTATAATATGAAAGAAGCCTACGATTATATACTTAGAAAATACAAGACTTTTGACGAATATCTTCTCTATGCAAAGGTCGATAGCGAAACGATTGAAAAAGTGAGGGAAAAAATAGCTGGATAGCTAGGGTGATATATGTCTTTTTCAAAAAGATGTAAGAAAGAAGTACTAAAAAAAGATCCGATATCAAAGATGGGTGAACTTCTATCGATTATTCATTTTATTGGTTCAATTAGAATAAATATGGGTGGCTACAATATCAAGTTTGAAACTGATTCTAACTCATATGCCAGATATATTTATAACTTGATCAAAGACTTGTATGGTTATTCTTCAACCTTTGAGATATTTGATAAGTCCTATAAGGATAGGGATAGAATTTTTACTGTTCTTGTCGAAGATAATGAAATATCTGAGGATTTGATTAACAAAAAGTCTCGTGGTTTTATAGACAACTTTAAGGATATTGAAGATGTTTCCCTTGATGACATCAAGTCTTTTCTTAAGATTGCCTTTATTTATAAAGGCTCTATTAACGACCCTCAAAGAGGTTATAATCTCGAGATTATAGCTCGCGAGAAAAATGAGCTTAGACTTATCAAAGAATCTATGGATACCTTTGACTTAAATGCCAAAATTAATGATAGGGGAGATTATTATATAGTCTATATCAAAGATTCCGATAAGATAAGCGACTTTCTTGCTATAATTGGAGCAAATAAATCTTTGTTCGAACTCGAAAATGTGAGGGCCATGAAGTCCATAAGAAATGATATAAATAGACAGACTAATTTCGATAAGGCCAATATAGATAGGACAGTCAAGGCTTCCTTAAGGCAGGTAGATGCGATAAAAGCTGTAATTAATAGCGAAGAGTACCATAAATTATCAGAAGACATGAAGGAAATTGCAAACATTAGAATTGATAATCCCTATATTTCCATAGAAGAAATTGGTCAGATGATGAATCCTGTTATGAGCAAGGCCAAGGTTAATTATAGATTACAAAAATTTATAAAGCTTGCCGAAGATATGTAGAGGAGGATAAATGGAAGGAAAATTTACACATTTACACGTTCATACAGAATATTCCTTACTTGATGGCTTTTCAAGAATTGATTTACTCCTCGATAGGGCCAAAGAGCTCGGAATGGACTCTCTTGCCATAACAGACCATGGTCAGATGTATGGAGTTATAGAATTCTATAAACAAGCCAAAAAGCGTGGGATAAAGCCAATAATAGGCTGTGAAGTCTATGTTAGTGAGAAAGATCACACCATAAAGGAAGCGTCAAATAGGAGATATTACCATTTGATTCTTCTAGCAAAAAACATGGATGGCTACAAAAATCTTATAAAGATTGTATCAGAAGCCTATGTAAATGGTTTTTACTACAAGCCAAGGGTTTCTTTTGATTTTATCAAAAAATACAGTGACGATATTATAGCCCTATCCGCTTGCCTTAATGGTGAAGTTAGTCAAAGGCTTATAGAAAATGACTATGAAAGTGCTAAAGAAACAGCTAATAGATACGAAGAAGCTTTCGGTAGGGGAAACTTCTACCTAGAGCTTCAAAATCACGGGATAAAAGAGCAAAATATAGTAAATAGGGGACTTGTGAAAATCCACGAAGAAGAAGATATTCCCCTAGTTGGTACAAATGATATCCACTACATAAATAAAGAAGACGCATATTACCAGGACGTTCTTTTGTGTATTCAAACAGGAAAGCTTGTAAAAGACGAAGACAGAATGAAGATGCCAGCAAGTGAGTTTTATCTCAAATCTTATGATGAGATGAAGGAACTTTTTGGAGCCTATGAGGGGGCTATCGAAAACACTCAAAAAATCGCTGACCAATGTAACGTAGAATTTACCTTCCATGAACCCCACCTGCCATATTTTACTAAGGTTGAGGAAGGCTTAACTGACTTAGAATATCTAAAAAAACTCGTAGATCAAGGACTTATCAAAAAATACGGAAGTATAAGTGAGAAGATTAGATCTAGGGCAGATAAAGAAATAAAAGTAATTGCTGATATGGGCTATGTAGACTATTTCCTTATAGTATGGGATTTTGTAAGATATGCTAGGGAAAATGACATAGCTGTAGGACCGGGGAGAGGTTCATCAGCTGGATCTATTGTATCTTATGCTCTAGATATTACCCAGATTGATCCCTTAAAATACAAGTTGATTTTTGAAAGATTCCTAAATCCCGAAAGAGTATCCATGCCTGATATAGATATAGACTTTGACTATGTCCTCCGTGATAAGGTAGTAGAGTATGTAAATGAGTTATACGGGAGAGATCACGTATCCCAAATCGTTACCTTCGGTAGGATGCAGGCAAGAAATGCCGTAAGAGATGTGGGAAGGGTCCTAGACATTTCTTATGCAAAAGTAGATAAGATTGCTAAGCTCATCCCCCAAACCATAGGAATGACGATTGACAAGGCCTTTGATTCCTCAGCTAAGTTTAAGGAAATATATGAAAGTGATGTCGAAGTTAAAAGGCTAATTGACACTGCAAGGAAGGTCGAAGGTCTTCCAAGGCATACCTCAATTCACGCTGCAGGAGTAGTAATTTCCAAGGAAGTCCTAACTGATATAATTCCACTAGCCTTATCAAATGATTTGGTAGTAACCCAATACGACATGACTGAAATTGAGGAGTTAGGCCTACTTAAGATGGACTTTTTGGGACTTAGAAACTTAACGGTTATCAAAAACACCATCAAGGACGTAAAGAAGAATAGGGGAATCGACGTAGACCTATCCAAAATTGATGTAAATGACAAAAATGTTATCGATCAATTTAATAAAGCCAAGACAATAGGTATTTTTCAGTTTGAGTCGGCAGGGATGAGAAACTTCCTAAAGAATCTAAAGCCGACAGTATTTGATGATTTAATAGCAGCAAACTCCCTATTTAGACCAGGGCCAATGGATGAGATTCCAAAATACATCCATAACAAAAATAACCCGGCGGATGTGACTTTTATAGATCCGGCCCTTAAGCCAATCCTTGATGTAACATACGGAATAATTGTCTATCAGGAGCAAGTAATGCAGATTGTCCAGAAACTTGCAGGTTACTCCTTGGGAGAAGCGGATAATCTAAGACGAGCCATGTCCAAGAAGAAGATGGCGGTTATGGAAGAAAATAGGGAAATATTTATAAAAGGGAAAACCGATTCTGATGGCAATATAATAATTCCAGGCTGTGTCAGAAATGGAGTTGATGAGCTTTCAGCAAATCAAATATATGATGAAATGATTTCCTTTGCCAAATATGCCTTTAACAAGTCACACTCGGCTGCTTATTCTCTAGTAGCTGTGCAGACTGCTTATCTAAAATACTATTATCCAGAAGAGTACATGGCAAATCTTATCTCTTCTGTGATGGACCAATCATCAAAGCTTTATCTTTATGTAAATGAAACGAAGGCCCTCGGTATAGAAGTCCTTCCACCAGATGTGAATAAGAGCTTTGCTGATTTTAGTGTAGAAGAAGGAAAGATTATCTTTGGTCTATCAGGAATCAAAAATGTAGGAGTTAATCTAATTGATTCTATAGTAAAGGCTAGGGGAAAGGATGGGAAGTTCTTAAACTTCAAGGACTTTCTCCAAAGAGTTGACGAGATAGACTCAAGATCTCTTAATAAGAAGGGGATTGAATCACTCATCAAGGCAGGAGCCTTTGATAGCTTAAAATACACCAGGTCTTCTCTTATGGCAATTTATGAAAAGGCTGTATCTGCAGTCTCTGATAATAGAAAAATTAATGTCAAAGGACAACTTAATTTACTAGATGACCTAACTGATAAACCTAAAGAGGATGTTAGGATTCAAGAGATAAATGAATTTCCTAAAAAGACTAAGCTAAAGCTAGAAAAAGAGGTCTTAGGCTTTTATATTTCAGATCACCCCTTATCAGACTTGGGAGAAAGGCTTCATGACTTCGTTAACTTCACAACA
>CABQOK010000077.1 GCA_902465755.1 uncultured Anaerococcus sp. | reverse complement strand
GAGATGGTGAGCTAAAAGAGCTTAATATTATAGTTAAAACTGACGTTAAAGGAACAGTAGATGCTGTAAGCCACTCACTAGTAAAACTTTCTAACGAAGAAGTTAAGGTTTCTGTTATCGCAGGAGCTGTAGGAGGAATCACAGAATCAGATATTCTTCTTGCCCAAGCCTCTAACGCAGTTATTATAGGATTTAATGTAAGACCAACCCAAGGAGCTTTGGAAAGAGCCAAAGATAACAATATTGAAATCAGAACATATTCTGTAATCTATGAAGCAATCGAAGATGTAGAAAAAGCCATCAAGGGTATGCTTGATCCAGAATTTAAGGAAGTTGTACTCGGTAGGGCTGAAGTACGTGATACCTTCAAGGTTCCAGGAGCAGGAACAGTTGCTGGTGTTATGGTTACAAATGGTTCTGTTCCAAGAAGAGCAAGCATCAGACTCCTACGTGACAATATAGTAATATTTGATGGCGAAATTTCATCAATGAAGAGATTTAAGGACGATGCTAAGGAACTTGCAGGTGGTTACGAAGGCGGTATTGGTCTAAATAGATTCAATGATATCAAGGTAGGAGATGTCATGGAAGCCTATGAAATGGTTGAAAAGGAAAGAGATTAATGAATAAAAGAAGAACAGAAAGAATCTCATCTGAAGTCAAAAAAGAATTATCTAAAATTCTAAGAGATGACTTAAACGATCCAAGACTTAGCACAGAGGCAATGGTTACTATAACAGATGTGGAAGTAACCAACGATCTCTCCTACGCTGACTGCTACGTGAGCGTACTAGGAGATACTAGTAACAAGGAAGAT
This sequence comes from uncultured Anaerococcus sp., assembly GCA_902465755.1. Taxonomy (GTDB): domain Bacteria; phylum Bacillota; class Clostridia; order Tissierellales; family Peptoniphilaceae; genus Anaerococcus. The sequence continues at coordinate 6,036 of CABQOK010000077.1, read as the reverse complement.
GTAATTGAGGCCTTAGAACAAGCTAAAGGCTACATCAAAATCCTTATTGGAGAGAGGATGAGACTTAGATCTATGCCAGAATTTAGATTCAAAATCGATAACTCAATCGAACATGGAGCTTACATGGATAAGCTAATAGCTGAAACAATTGCAAAGGATAAGAAAGCTAATGAAGAAAGAGAAAATCAGTAAAGAAAAACTCGATAAATTTAAAGAACTTGTCGATAATGCAGAAACAATTGCAATAGCAAGCCATATCAACCCAGATGGAGACAATCTGGGTTCTACCCTTGCCCTTAGGAAATCTCTAGAGCTTTATGGAAAAGATGTCGAGCTTCTAGCTAACGATATTATAGATGACTACCTACATTTCTTGCCTGAGAAGGAAAATTACAAGGAAGCCTCAAGGGAGGCTTATGACTTGTTTATGATTTTGGACTGCTCAGAATTTGATAGGATTGGAGATAGTCTTACACCTATTGCAAAAGCTTCCAAAAACACCTTGGTTATAGACCACCACGTAGGAGGAGGAATAGATACAGACCTTAATCTAATCTATGACACAGCTCCTGCTACATGTGAGCTTGTCTTTGAAATTATCGAAAGATTAGACCTTCCTATAGATAAGGACATAGCAAGTTTAATTTATACAGGACTTTGCACGGACACTAATAGATTTTTATATTCAAATGTAACAGAATATACCTTCTACGTTGCGGGAAGACTTCTAAGTCTTGGAGCAGATAGCGAATATATCTATAGAAACTTATATCAATCAAAGCCTATGAAGGTAATGAAATTCCAAACAGAAGTAATAGCAAATGCTAAATTTATGGACAAAAAAGCCTATTCTATTATTTCCAAGGATCTTGTCAAAAAACATGGAGTCCAAATGGGAGATGCTGAAACAATCGTAGGTATGCTAAGAGATATAGATGAAGTCGGAGTGTCTATGATTCTCAAGGAATACGACAATGGAGAATACAAGGTATCCCTAAGAAGTAAGGATGTAGATGTAGCAAAAGTTGCTCGTGAAAACGGCGGCGGAGGCCATATCAAGGCTAGCGGATTTTCCATCTTCGATGATTCACTAGAAGCTGCAAGCAAGAAGGCTATCGCTATCCTAAAGGAAATTGATGTATAGCGGCATCCTAAATGTAGATAAGGAAAAGGGAATATCTTCAGCAAGGGTGGTATCTCTCGTAAGGCGAGCCTTAAATCAGAAGAAGGTAGGCCATACAGGAACCCTTGACCTTGAGGCAAGCGGGGTCCTTCCAATTGTTGTTGGCAAGGCAACAAGGGTATCCGACTACATGATGGGTAAGGATAAAACCTATGAGTGTCTGATGGAATTTGGAAAAAAGACCGATACCCTGGATGCAGCAGGAGAAGTCATCAAGGAAAGCTCTAAGACTTGCAAGAGAGAGGATTTGGAAAAAGTTCTAGAAAAATACAGGGGAGAAATAGAACAAATTCCTCCTATGTATTCTGCCCTAAAGGTAGACGGCAAGAAACTTTACGAGCTTGCTAGAAGTGGTAAGGAAATCGAAAGAAAAAAAAGAAAAGTTAAAATCTATTCCATAAAGCTAATAGACTTTGACTTTCCTTATGCAAAGATTTCTGTAACTTGCTCTAAGGGGACCTATATTAGAACTCTTGTAGATGATATTGGAGAAGATTTGGGCTGTTTATCTTTTGTAAAGGAGCTTAGAAGAGTTAGAGTCGGAGACTTTCTAGTAGATGAAGCAGTTAAATCATCAGATATTTTAGAAATGGATAAGGATAAGCTTTTATCTAAGCTTGATAGAGTAGATAAGGCCTTAGATAATTTTCCGAGATTCGACCTTTCTGAAAATCTTTTCGATAAGGCCGTAAATGGCATGACTATAAAAATAGACGAAATAATAGACGAAGAAGTTGAAGAAGTTAGAGTATATTCGAGAGATGAATTTATTGGCTTGGCTAAGAGTTTTGAGAGTAGGGGCGGATATTTTCTAAAGATGGAGAAAGTATTTTATGATAGAGAAAATAAAAATATATGACCTAAATATGGACCTACCAGATCTTGAAAAAAAGGCGGTAAGTCTTGGAAACTTCGATGGGGTTCACTTAGGCCATCAAAAACTAATGAAAAATAATCTAGAAATTAGCAAAAAGTATGACCTAGAGCCTTCAGTCTTGTTGTTTAAAGAAAACACTAAACTAAGACTAAAGGATGAGAAAGAGTATATGACAAGTCTTGAGGATAAGATTGAGATTTTGGCGTCGATGGGGATTAATACATTTTGCTTGATAGATTTTGATGAAAAGTTTATGAATCTTTCTCCAAGAGAATTTATATCTGAAATTATTAACAAAAAGCTCAACGCATCCTACGTTATTTGTGGCGAGGACTACAGATTTGGTAAGAAGGCCTCAGGTGATGTCGAAACTCTTAGAAAGCTTGAAGATGAATATAATTACAAGACTTCAGTAGTTGAATTTGAAAAGGAAGATGAGGTAAACAAAATCTCATCCAATCATCTAAGAGATCTAATAAGAGAAGGGAATATCAGAAAAGTAAACAAACTTCTAGGTAGAAATTACAAGATAAAAGGAAGGGTTGTAGATGGAGCCAAAAGAGGAAGAACCTTAAACTTTCCTACTGCAAATCTTAAGCTAAGCTTTAACTATGTCCTTCCAGTAGATGGAGTTTACTTTACAAAAGTTAATATTGACGGAGCGTCGTATTATGCCCTAAGCAATGTAGGTACCAACCCTACCTTTGATGAAAGCCACAGAAAGGTAGAGACCTATATTCTTGACTTTAATCAAAATATTTACGGTAAGGATATTTCTATAGAATTTATAGAGTTTTTCCGCTATGATATCAAATTTGATAGCAAGGAAGCCTTGATAGATCAGATGAATTCAGATAAGGAAAAAGCCTATGCATATCTAGAAAATATTTTGCAAAAGGAAAATGAGAAAGTATAATAATAAATGGTACCTTTGCTAAGTAAATGATACCTCGACCTTTACTTGGTAAATGGCAAATATTATAAATGGAGGAAATTATGTTAAAAGCAGACGAAAAACAAGCAATAATTAAAGAATATCAACTAGAAGAAGGGGATACAGGTTCTCCAGAAGTTCAAATCGCAATCCTTTCAAAAAGAATTGCTGATCTTACAGAACACTTAAAAAACAACAAAAAAGACCACTCTTCAAGAAGAGGTCTTTACAAAATGATTAGACGTAGAAAAGGTATGTTAAACTATCTAAGAGAAAATGATATTGATAGATATAGATCAATCATTGATAGACTAGGTCTAAGAGGTTAATTATTGGCGGGGCATTCCCGCCTTATTTTATATAGAAAAATATAGGAGTAAAGATGGTAAAAACTTACAAATACGAATCAAAATTAGGCAAAGATTTTGAAGTTACTATTGGTAAATTCGCAGAACAAGCCAATGGTGAATGCTACATAAAAAGTGGCGATACTTCTTTGCTTGTAACAGCTGTTGCAAGTGAGAAGCCAAGGGAAGGGATAGACTTTTTCCCACTAATCTGTGATTTTCAAGAAAAGCTATACGCAGTAGGGAAGATTCCTGGGGGATTTCTCAAAAGAGAAGGAAAGGCAAGTGATGAAGCAACCCTTATCTCTCGTCAAATGGATAGACCTCTAAGACCACTTTTCCCAGAAAACTACTACAATGACGTACAAATCATAGCAACAGTTTTGTCTATGGATGAAGATAACCTTCCAGACCCACTTACAACAATTGGAGCTTCAATCGCCTTAGGTATCTCCGATATACCATTTGATGGTCCTGTTGGAGCTTGTATGGTTGGTAAAGTTGGTGATAAACTAATCATAAATCCAAACAAGGAAGAAAGAGAAAAATCAAGCTTAGAGCTAACAGTAGCAGGTAAGAAGGGTGCTATCAACATGGTAGAAGCAGGAGCAAAGGAGATTTCTGAAGGAGAAATGCTTGAAGCAATGCTCCTTGCCCTAGAAGAGATTGGTAACATCTCTGACTTTATCCAAACCATAATCGATGATATAGGTAAAGAAAAAATCGAAGTAGCTCAGGTAGAAGAGACAGAACTTGATAGAAAGATTTCATCTGATTTTGAAGAAGAAATTAAAAACTCAATCAGAACTACAGATAAGACTGAAAGAGAAGATAATATCTTCAATATCGAAGAAGCTGCTAAGGAAAAATATCTAGAAGAATACCCAGAAAGTGAAGATGAAATTCACAGAAGAATTGATAATATCATGAAAAAAGAAGTTCGTCGTATGATTTCTATCGATAAGATTAGACCAGACGGACGTGATCTTACAGAAATCAGACCACTTTCTGCAGAGGCAGGCCTTCTTCCAAGAGTACACGGATCAGGACTCTTCCAAAGAGGTCAAACTCAAGTTCTATCTGTAGTAACCCTAGGATCTCCTGCTGATGTTCAAATTATAGATGGACTTAATAGAGAAGAAATTCAAAAAAGATATATCCATCAATACAACTTCCCACCATTCTGTGTTGGAGATGTAAGACCACTTAGAGGACCAGGTCGTCGTGAGATTGGCCACGGACGTTTGGCTGAAAGAGCCCTAATACCAGTTCTTCCAGATGAAAAAGACTTCCCTTACACAATTAGAGTCGTATCAGAAGTACTATCATCAAACGGTTCAAGTTCTCAAGCATCTATCTGTGGATCAACCCTTTCTTTAATGGATGCAGGTGTTCCAATTTCTAAACCTGTTGCAGGAATTGCTATGGGTCTTATCAAGGAAGATGACTCTATATCAATTCTTACCGATATCCAAGGGCTAGAAGACCACCTAGGAGATATGGACTTTAAGGTAGCGGGAACTCGTGATGGAATCACAGCCCTACAAATGGATATGAAAATCGACGGAATAACAAGAGAAGTCCTAGAAGAATCTCTAAATGATGCTCACAGTGCTAGAATGAGAATCCTAGACGTTATAGAATCCGCAATCGATAAGCCAAGAAGCGACATATCTGATTATGCGCCAAGACTATTTACAATCGATATCGACCCAGAAAAGGTTCGTGATGTAATAGGTTCCGGTGGAAAGACAATCAACAAAATAATAGATGCTACTGGAGTTAAAATCGAAACTGAAGATGATGGACACATCACAGTTGCTTCTGAAGATGGCGAAAGCGGCAAGAAGGCAATTGAGATGATCAAATCTATCGTAACAGATCCAAAGCCAGGCGATATCTATACAGGTAAGGTAGTTAGGATTATGAACTTCGGAGCCTTTGTAGAAATTGCAATTGGTAAGGAAGGACTCCTTCACATCTCTCAAATCGACCATCACAGGGTAGAAAAGGTTGAAGATGTCTTAAGCGTAGGAGATGAGTTTAAGGTAAAGGTAACAGAGATTGATAGGCAAGGAAGAATCAACCTATCAAGAAAGGCCCTACTAGAAAAACCAGAAGCATGGCCAGTTGACGAATCACCTTACAGAAAAGATAAAAAAGATAAGTAAGAGCACTTAAATAAACTGTTTTAGATAGGATAAGCTTTTAATTCTAGATTCCTTATAACAAGCTATAGATTTACAAGCTTTGCTTGAGGGATAAGTCTTTAGTTTATTATTAACAAACTAGGGCTAAAAGCTAAACTGTCATGGGCAGTTTATTTTTTATGCCTCTTAATATATAATTATAGAGAGGTGGATATGACTAGTAAAAATCAAAATAGAATCAGAAAAAAATCGAATAAAAAATCACCTAACAGGACCAAGACTAAAAAGCCTAGGGAGAATAAATTTGATTTCAGGAGATTTTCCATAATAATGATGGCCCTTCAAGTCATTTTATTTATATTTATTTTAAGTTCTAATACCGGACTTATGGGAGATGTCCTATCAGATTTCTTTTCCAAAATTTTTGGAAAATTTGCCTTAGTCTTTCCAGTACTTGTATTTATAAGCTTTCTATCAGAGCTTAGAGGAAGATTTAGGGAAAACTTATCTAAGTTTTTGCTCTTATACACTATATACCTACTTAC
>CABQOK010000076.1 GCA_902465755.1 uncultured Anaerococcus sp. | reverse complement strand
AAACATATAGTGTAATCGAAGAATAAACGGTAGCTTCCACTGCAACAATTTCAAGAGTAAATAGATCGTTAAATTATGGATCTAATGGCTATGATATAGTTTTGGAAAGACTTATTGAAAAGAATTTAAAAGAAGAAAAAAGCAAAGAGTAAGGCTAACTTACTCTTTTATTTTTATGGTATAATGTGATAGATGGAAGGACGTGAAAAATGAACTTAGATGGATTAAATAAAATGCAAAGAAAGGCAGTACTTCATGGAAAAGGACCTCTGTTAGTTCTTGCTGGAGCAGGATCTGGTAAAACTAGGGTACTTACGACAAGTATTGCCTATCTTATTGAAGAAAAAAATATCGATCCTAAAAATATCATTGCTATAACATTTACCAATAAAGCTGCAAATGAAATGAAAGAAAGAATCTCAAGACTCCTTGGTATGGATGTATCACATCTTTGGATTGGGACATTTCACTCAATTTGCGCAAGGATTCTGAGAATGAATATTGATAAAATTGGTTATGATAGAAATTTTACAATTTATGATACAAGCGATCAGAAGACTTTAATCAAAGAGATAATTAATGAACTTGGATATAAGGATGATATTGCTCCAAGAGAAGCGCTTAATGTGATATCATCCGCTAAGAATAAGTCTTTAGATCCAGATGAATTTCTAAAACTAAATACTTACTATAGCAAGGGCGACATCTATTATGAAATCTATAAAAAATATGAAGAAAAGAAGTTTTACTACAACGCATTGGATTTTGATGATTTAATAGACAAAGTTTTATATCTTTTTGTTAGAAGTAAGGAAACGCTAGAATTCTATCAAAAAAAATTCGAGTATGTATTTGTAGATGAATACCAGGATACCAATAACAGTCAGTATGAGCTAATTAAATATTTTGCTGCATTTCATAACAATGTCACCGTTGTAGGAGATATAGATCAATCTATATACAGTTTTAGAGGTGCAAATATTTCAAATATCCTTAACTTCGAAAAAGACTTTAAAGATGCTGAAACAATAAAGTTGGAACAAAATTATAGGTCAACAGAAAACATCCTAGAAACTGCAAATCTTCTAATAGAAAATAATTCCGAAAGAAAAGATAAAGAGCTCTGGACAGAAAATAAGGGCGGAGATAAGGTTATATATAAAGCAAATTCTGTAGAAAGCGAAGAAGCTAAGTTCGTACTTGATAATATAAAAAGTCTAATGGAAGAAGGATATGATGCCAAGGATTTTGCTGTTCTTTATAGGACTAACGCCCAATCAAGACCATTTGAAGAGATTTTGATGAAGAACTTATTAGACTACAAGGTAGTTGGTGGACTAAAGTTTTATGATAGGAAAGAAATAAAAGATTTGGTATCCTATCTAAAGATTTTAGTTAATCCAAAAGATGACCTATCGCTAAAGAGAATTATTAACGAACCTAAAAGAGGAATTGGCAATAAATCTATTGAAGAGTTGGAAAGAGTTGCTAATTTGCATAATATTGCAATCCTCGACTTGATTACTAATGATAGTTTCAATACATTGATCTCAGATAGGGTTAAGAAGTCTACTGAGAAGTTTTATTTACCATTAAAGGATATATTTGATAATGTAGATAATTACAAGATAGTTGATCTTATAGAAGACGTATTAGACAAAAGTGGTTACATGAAATCCCTGGAGTCATCATATTCAGTTGAAGATAGGGCAAGGATAGATAATATAAATGAATTTATATCATCAGCATCGGAATATCAGGAAAATAATCCAGAGGACACTATCTACGATTATCTCGAAAATCTATCTTTGCTATCGGATCTGGATAAGACAGAAAGTACAGATAATTCGATTTCATTAATGACTATGCATGCTGCAAAAGGTTTAGAGTTTCCAGTAGTATTTGTAGTTGGTCTTGATGAGGGACTATTTCCAGGAAAAAGAAGCATAGATGAAGGAAATATTGAAGAAGAGAGAAGACTTTTCTATGTGGCCATAACTCGAGCCGAGGAGAAATTATTTCTATCAAGTGCTGAGGCAAGGAGAAATTATGGCAAACCAGTATTTTATAAGCCTTCTAGATTTATCAATGAAATAATTGATAACATCAAGGTCGAAGAAAAGATTAGTTCATATGGTTACTCATCAAGAGAATATGAAAAGACAATGGCAGAAGATTACATGCGAGAAAAAACCAGGCAGTCAGTCTTAGGTAAAAAATTAAATAAAACGAGTGCGAGCGACGATGAATATAAGGTTGGAGATAGGCTTGTTCATGCTAAGTGGGGTAGTGGTATGGTCGTCCAGATCAAAAAACAAGATAAGGGTAATGAGCTTGTAGTTGCTTTTGATAAAAAAGGTCTTAAAAAACTAAATCAAGACTACGCTCCAATAGAGAAGGTGTGATATGGATAAGAGAGAGAAAATAGATAAATTAATAGAAAAAATAGAGAATTTAAACTACCACTACTATACTTTGGATGAGCCTCTAGTTTCCGATGGAGAGTATGATCAAATCTATGACGAACTTAGAAAACTTGAAGAGGAAATAGGATATGTTAGAGATGATTCTCCCACCCAAGTAGTCGGAGGAGAAATACTTGATAAGTTTGAAAAGCATTTTCATATAACAAAACTCCTATCTCAAAATAAGGCCCAAACTCACGAAGAGCTTGAGGCTTGGATTGATAGATGTAATAGATTAAGAGATGACTATAACAGAAATCACGATGATAAATTAACTGAGCTCGAATATATAATGGAATATAAATTCGATGGACTAACCGTCAACTTAACTTATGATAATGGTATATTAGTAAATGCTGCGACTAGGGGAAATGGGACTGTCGGAGAAGAAATTTCAGCTCAAGTAAGAACCATTAAAACCATTCCTAATAAAATAAAAGAGGAATCTTTACTCGAAATACAGGGCGAAGCCTTGATGCCCTTATCAGAGCTAACCCGCTACAATGAGGAAAATGAATTGCAGCTAAAAAATGCTAGAAATGCAGCAGCAGGAGCGCTTAGAAATCTTAATACCAAAGAAACTGCCAAAAGGAGACTTACAGCCTACTTCTATTCTATACCAACTAATAACTTAGACTTTGCTAGCGAAGAAGATATGTTGGAATTTCTAAAAGAACAGGGATTATTGATTCACCCTTACCATAAAAAAGTCCATAATCTGGAAGAAATGGTAAAAGAACTTGATTTTATAGAAGAAGAAAGAAAAAATATAGATATTCTAACTGATGGCGTAGTTATTAAGATCAATGATAAAAGAACTCAAGAAGTCTTAGGATCAACAAATAAATTTCCTCGTTGGTCAATTGCCTATAAATTCGAGGCAGAAGAATATACCACGACATTAAGAGAGGTTGTATGGAATGTAGGAAGGAGTGGAAAAGTAACTCCTAGTGCAATACTTGACCCAGTAGAGTTTTCTGGTGCTACAGTAAGTAGAGCTACCCTAAACAATTATGATGATATTATTAGAAAAAAGGTAAGGATTGGATCTAAGGTATTCATCAGAAGATCGAATGATGTAATCCCTGAAATCCTAGGCGTTGTCGATGAAAATCAAGCAGGAACTAAAGAGATAGAAAAGCCTAGCAAATGTCCATATTGTGGAAGCGAGCTAATTCAAGGTAATGTTCATATAATTTGTCCTAATTCTATTTCATGTAAACCACAACTACTTGCAAGAATGGAACATTTCACCTCAAGAAATGCAATGGATATAGAAGGACTTTCTGAGAAAACTATTGCTCAACTAATGGAAGAGTTAGATATAAATGAGGTAGATGACATATATGATCTTAGCTATGACGATTTAATTAATTTAGATAGATTCGGAGATAAGAAAACAAAAAATCTTTTAAATGCTATTGAGGCTAGTAGAAAGGTTGATCTTGTTAACTTTATATATGCAATAGGAATTCCGAATGTAGGGGAGAGAACATCTAGAGATTTAGCGAATAAGTTCAAGAGTTTCAATGCTCTAAGACAGGCTAGCGCAGAAGATCTTTCAGATATTGAAGATATCGGTGAAATCACTGCTTATAATATAATTGAATACTTTAGAGATCCTAATATCAGCAAATCAATCGATAATTTATTAGAAAAAGGTATAGAAATATCCGATGTAAAAGCAGATAATAATAGTGATAGCTTAAACGACATGACTTTTGTAATTACAGGTACAATTGATAATTATAAAAGAGAAGATATAAAGAAACTCTTGGAAAGTAATGGAGCTAAGGTTACAGGATCAGTTTCAAAAAATACAGATGTAGTTTTGGCTGGTGAAAAAGCAGGTTCTAAGAAAGATAAGGCTAAAGATTTAGGCATAGAAATTTATGAAGACGATAAATTGTATGATTTCTTAGAAGAATTGGAAGGAATGTAATATGAACAAACAAGAAGTAGAAAAAATATATAGGCTTGCTAATTTAAGTCTAGAAGGAAAAGATACTGACTTATTATCAAATAAATTCAATGTAGTTATAGATTTTATCGAAGATATCTTTACAATTGACACAAATGAAGTTACGATGACTGAACTTATACCAAGTCATAAAGCAGTTTTTAGGAAAGATGAGGCTAAAGAATCCATAACTAGAGATGAGGCTTTGTCTAACGCTAAAGATACAGAATTTGGTTATTTTAGACTTGATTGGAAATTATAGGAGCTATAATGAATATAGAAAAATTAATTGAAGATTATAAAGAAGGAAATCTAAGTGTCGAGGATAATATTTTATCGACCTTAGAGAAGATAGAAAATGATAAATTAAATGCTTATATAAGTATTGACCGTGAAGGTTCTCTAGAAAGAGCTAAAAAGTTAGATGAGAAACTAAGAAATGGTGATAATTTAGGTTCTCTATTTGGGGTGCCTGTTGCAGTTAAGGACAATATATCCTATGACCAAATGAAGATGACCTGTGCATCCAAAATGCTTGAAAACTTCAAACCAGTATATAACGCAAGTGTAGTAGAAAATTTGCTAAAAGAAGATGCTATTATTGTAGCTAAAACTAATATGGATGAGTTCGCTATGGGTGGTAGGGGCAAGACCTCATACTTTGGACCTACCAAAAATCCTATTGATAACAAGAGAGTTCCTGGTGGTTCATCTTCAGGATCTGCTGCAGCAGTAGCAAAGGGTGATTTCCTAGTAGCTTTAGGAACAGATACAGGTGGTTCGGTAAGATGCCCTGCATCCTACTGTAACATTTTGGGCTATAAACCTACTTACTCCATTATGAGTAGGTATGGTGTAGTTTCTATGGCAAACACCTTAGATCAAGTGTCCTTGTTCGCTAGAAACATCGAAGATATGAGAGTGTTAGCCAATACAACTGCTTCACATGATCCTAAGGATATGACTTCTAATCTCGAAAAATATGAATATAGCTACGAAGATTATGATTTCAAAGGAAAAAAGATAGGCTTTATAAAAACAGATTCTGGTCTTTATGAAGGAATTGAAGAAGAAGTAAAGAGAGACTATCAAAAAGCTTTAGATACCCTAGAGTCTTTAGGAGCCGAGCTTTACCCTATCGATTTAGAGTATGCTAAGTACGCAAACCCAGTATATAACGTCGTAATGAGCTCAGAAGTATCCTCAAACATGAGTAGATTTGATGGAGTGAGATTTGGATATCAGGCAGATCATTACGAAACTGTAGAAGAACTTTTCGTTAAAAGCAGATCAGAAGGTTTAGGAGAAGAAGTTCAAAGAAGAATCGCTTTAGGAACTATGTATTTGTCAGCAAATGATAATCAAAGGATATATAAGCAAGGACTTAAGTTGAGAAGCCTAATCAAAAACGAATTGGAAAAAGTTTTTGAAGAAATAGACTTATTGATAACACCAACTACAACAAATTTACCACCATATTTATCAGACGACAAGAACGACCCATTAAGCGATTTCAAGGCAGATGGCTTCAATGTGATAGTAAATCTTGCTGGAATGTGCGGTCTTTCCTTACCAGTTAGAAAAGGAATATCTGGATCAGTGCAATTTATAGCTAACAGATTTGAAGATAACAAGTTAATCAATGCGAGTGAGAAATTTTTAAGGAGTATAAATGAAAACTAAAACAATTATCGGATTAGAAATTCACGTGGAGCTAGCCACTGAAACGAAGATGTTTTGCTCCTGTAAAAATGAGTTCGGACAAGTTCCTAATACAAATGTATGCCCAATATGTTTAGGTCATCCTGGAACTCTTCCTCAAATGAATGAAAAGGCAGTTGAATTTGCTGTCATGGCAGGTCTTGCCTTTAATTGTGACATAAGACATGACCAAAAAATGGACAGAAAAAAGTACTTCTATCCAGATCTTGTGAAGGGATATCAAATAACTCAATTTGATAAGCCTTACGCAACAAATGGTTACCTAACTTTAGAGTCAGGTAAGAAGATTAGAATTGCAGAAATTCATATGGAAGAAGATACAGGTAAGTCAAATCACGATGAAAATAATGCGACCCTTATGGACTACAACAGAGCAGGTGTCCCACTAATTGAAATAGTAAGTGAACCTGATATGTCTTCACCAGATGAAGCAAGAGAATATGTTGAAACTCTGGCATCTACCTTAAGATTTTTGGGAGTATCAGACTGTATCATGGCTCAAGGTTCTATGCGTGTCGATGTTAATATCAACATCGAAAACTTAGAAAATGGACAAAGAACTGCTATAGCGGAGATTAAAAACATAAACTCAATAAAAGCTATAGAAAATGCACTAGATTTTGAGGAAAAAAGACAAATAGCCCTTCTTAAAGACGGAGAAGTCGGTGTAAAAGAAACAAGAAGATGGGATGATGAACTCGCTGAAACA
>CABQOK010000075.1 GCA_902465755.1 uncultured Anaerococcus sp. | reverse complement strand
TATGTGTAGGTGAGGGATTATAGCTTTTCCAGCAATAAAAGAGAAAAGAGCAGCTCCCACTGATGAAAGATAGCAAATAATTAGGGTGAGAGATAAAACCTTGCCCGCACTTTCGTTTAAGGAAACTATAGCCGGAGTAATGAAGGCTAGGATTATTATCGGTACTATGTAGTTGATTAGGTTACTTAGAATATTTTTGATTGTAGAAAGTACCTGAATTACCCCTTCGTTTGCAATATTACCTAGGAAAATAGCTATAATTAGCTTGAAAAGCAGGCTGTTAAGAAATGATTTTTTAACTTTTGCGTCTGACATAAAGACCTCCTAATAAATATATTTATAAATAAATTATAAGCTATAGGAAATTTTCGGTCAAGAAAAAGTTTTCATAAACTAAGGTAAGAATTAAGAAAAAATCTTTGAGAGTTTACCCTACACTTTCATAAAATATTTAATAAAGCAGTTAAAAGATCAGGATTTTATGGTATACTTTTCTATAAGATAAGAAGAAAGTAGGAGGAGAGATGGAAAATAATTTTTCTAACAAAAGTGTCGTTTTAAGAAATATAAGTAAGTCTTATGATGACGAACTAGTTTTAAAAACTGTAGATCTTGAGCTTGAGAAGGGTAAGTTTTATACGCTTTTAGGTCCTTCAGGATGCGGGAAAACTACAATACTCAATATAATAGCAGGCTTTGTCGAGCAAACTAGCGGGGATGTATTTATAAATGGAGAGGACGTAAGTAATACTCCAGCCAATAAGAGAAAGGTAAATACAGTTTTCCAGAATTATTCTCTCTTTCCTCATATGAATGTCTACGATAATGTTGCCTTCGGCTTAAATATTAAGAAGATGGATAAGAAACTGATCAAAGAAGAGGTCAAGAAGGCCCTCGATATGGTAAACCTATCTGGTTTTGAGAAAAGAAAAATATCCCAAATGTCAGGAGGGCAAAGGCAGAGAGTCGCCATAGCTCGTGCCATAGTAAATCGACCAGATGTACTCCTCCTAGATGAGCCTTTGTCTGCTCTTGATATGAAGCTTAGAAAGTCCATGCAGGTCCTTCTTTCAAATATCCAGTGGGAGCTTGGTATTACTTTTGTATTTGTAACTCACGACCAGGAAGAGGCCCTAGCCTTATCTGACGAGATTTTCGTGATGGATAAGGGCGAGATTGTCCAATCAGGAACGCCTACAGATATCTACGATGAGCCTATCAATAGATATGTTGCGGAATTTATCGGAGAGAGCAATATCCTAAGTGCCGTTATGAAAGATGACTATTTGGTAGAATTTTCCAACAAAGACTTTGCCTGTGAGGATGCAGGAATCCCAAAGGGAGAGAAGGTTGAAGTAGTTATAAGGCCTGAGGATATCAATGTCTCAAAGGATGAGGATGCAGATATTAAAATGAGTGTGGATAATGTCTTGTTTAGGGGAGTCTTCAATGAGCTGATTTGCTTTGATGAAGATGATTTCAGATGGAAGATTCATACCACACAGAGATTTGAAGAAGGTGATGTAGTTGGGATTTCTATAGATCCTAGTGATATCCATGTAATGAGATTTAACGAATCTGAGGATGATTTTGATAAGAGAATAGAGAAATATTCTATAGGAGATGACGATGAATAAAAAATACAGGGCCCTATCAAGTATATATTATTTGTGGATTGTACTTTTTATAATCGCTCCTATCGCCATGCTTTTGTATCAATCATTCTTTGATATCTATGGCAACTTTACCTTTGACAATTATATTTCCTACTTTAGTTCTGGAAATTATATTAAGATGACCCTAAATTCATTCTTGACGGCCTTTTTGATAACAATAACGACCCTGATTTTGGCCTATCCCTTTTCATATTTTCTGACTAATTCAAGAAACAAGGAGTTCTTCCTCCTTTTGGTAACACTTCCTACTTGGATTAATCTTTTGCTAAAGGCCTATGCCTTTATCGGACTTTTGAGCAAGCATGGACCCATTGCCCAAGTTTTCTCTCTAGTAAGCGAGGGGCTTTTGTTTACCAATCCTGCCTTCGTTCTAGTAGCTTCTTATGTGGAGCTTCCCTTTATGATACTTCCGATCTTTAGGGCCCTTGATTCCATACCAAATGAGTATCTAATAGCAAGCGAAGACCTAGGAGCTAGCAAGTGGCAGACTTTTACAAAAATTATTATGCCGCTTTCTATGGATGGAGTAATAGCTGGAAGTCAGGCTGTATTTATTCCTTCTCTTTCACTCTTTCTAATTACAAGAATCATAGGAGGAAATAAGATCATAACTCTGGGAACTGCGGTTGAGGAGCATTATCTGGTTACACAAAACTGGGGGATGGGAGCAACTATAGGACTCGTCTTGATCGTTTTGATGTTTGTGGTAATGAGTGGACTAAATACTAGAAAGGATAAAAATTAATGAAGAAAAAATTTAAAATTTCAAATTTATATTTAATATTTATCTTTATTCTCTTATACCTTCCCATAGCCTATCTCATATTTTATTCCTTTAATAGTGGAACTAATATGAATTCCTTTGTGGGATTTTCCCTAGATCATTATAAGGAGGTCTTCCAGGATACTAGGCTTTGGACGATTGTGATAAATACCATAGTCTTGGGGCTTTTGTCAAGCCTAATTGCCACTATTATTGGCACTTGTGGAGCCATAGCGATCTACTATCTAAGAAATGAAAGGATTAGAAAGCGCGTCCTAAACTTAAACTCGGTCCTTATGGTTATGCCTGATGTAATGATGGGAGCAAGCTTTTTGGTTCTCTTTACCTTTCTTATAAAGATACCAATGGGCTTTATGACGGTGTTACTCTCCCATATAGCCTTCTCCATTCCTATAGTAGTCCTAATGGTTTTGCCAAGACTTTATAGCCTAAATCCTTCGATGATTCTTGCAGCAGAAGATTTGGGTGCAAGTGATATAACTATCCTTAACAAAATCATCCTGCCAAATATTACAAGCGGGGTACTCACAGGATTTTTCATGGCCTTGACCTACTCCTTGGATGACTTCGCAGTTACGTTTTTCGTGACAGGATCTGGATTTACAACACTTTCTGTTGAGATTTACTCTAGGGTTAGGACGGGGATTTCCCTTGAGATAAATGCCCTATCGACCTTGATGTTTTTGGCATCTCTCTTATTGGTAGTGATTTATTATTTTATTAGCCAAAGGGAGATGAAGATAATGGAAAGGAGAAAAGTAGATGAATAAGGTATATAAATTTTTCCTAGCCTGCCTAGTTGGTATTTTTCTCCTTTTAGGTCTTAAGTCTATACTTGTTGGAGGAAAAAAAACAGCGGAAGCAAATACCTTTTATTTATACAATTGGGGAGATTATATTGATCCTGAGCTTTTGGATAAGTTTGAGGAAGAAACTGGTTTCAATGTAGTTATGGAAACCTTCGATTCAAATGAGGCTATGATTACCAAGATCAAACAAAAATCAACTAACTTTGATATATGTATCCCTAGTGAATATGCAGTAGAGATGATGAGAGATCAAGGACTTCTAGAAAAACTCGACCATTCGAAAATCGAGGGCCTTTCTAATATTGACGAGAGATTCCTGGATAGGGAATATGATCCGGGCAATGAATATTCGATTCCTTATCTGTGGGGAACATTTGGTATATTGTATAATACTAAAAAATATCAGGCTTCTGACTTTGATTCATGGAAAAGCTTGTGGGATCCTAAGTTTAAGGGAGAAATCCTAAGCTTTGATGGAGCTCGTGAAACAATGGGAATAGGTCTTCTCGCAAATAACTTAAGCCTAAACACAGAAGATCCAGCCAAGCTAATAGAGATAAGAGATCAGCTAATAGGCTTTATGGGAAATGTAAAGGCCATCCTTGCCGATGAGATAAGGATGTATATGGCTTTAGAAGAAGCCAATGTCGGCATAACATTTTCAGGAGATGCCTCAAGTGCCATAGAATCTAACGAAAATCTATCTTATACCATACCAAAGGAGGGATCTAATATCTGGTTTGATACCATGGTTATACCTAAAACTACTAAGAACAAAGAAGCAGCCTATGCCTTTATCAACTTCATGTTAGAGCCAGAAAATGCTGCACAAAATGCGGATTATATCTGGTATGCGACTCCAAACAAGAAGGCTATGGATTTAATAGATCCTGAGGCTCGAAATGATAAGACCCTTTATCCAGACGATGAAATTATAAATAAACTAGAAGTCTTCAAGGCCCTAGATAAGGAAAGTACCATTTTGTATAACGATCTTTTCCTAGACCTCAAGATTTCACCAAAGGCAGAGTGATAATATGAAAAAGAAATTAAGAATATTTTCCTTAGTCTTTCTTATAATAACAAGTCTTGTAGCTTGTAATATGGCAGAAAGCTCAAAGGGGGATGCCCTAAACAAGAAGGACTTTGAAAGAAGAATCAAGAAGGATGATGTAAGGAATAATAGGTATCCAGAAATAGATGCCTATATTGAAAAGAACAAAAAGCAAAAAGAAGAGGAAAGGGAAGAAACAAAGACAGCAAGCCTCCTCTTTGGTGGAGATATAATCCCTCATATGCCAATTAATGACTACGCCCTAAACTACGGCGGAGGCGTTCATGACTATTCTAGATCCTTTGAGGATATCAAGGATTTTGCCGAAGACTTTGACTTTTTTATGCTAAATAATGAATTTAGTGTAAATGGGGACTATGAAGTATCAGGCTATCCTTTATTTAACTGTAACGAAAATATCTATAAGGCTATAAAAGATTCTGGAGTAGATCTTCTTACTACAGCCAACAACCACTGCCTTGATACGGGAGTAGATGGGCTTACTAGTACAATTGAAGCTATCAAAAAACATGGCCTAGACTATGTTGGAACAAGCGAGTCTTCCTACAGACCTTATGTAATTAAGGAAGTAAATGGCATAAGGATAGGAATTCTTTCCTATACAGAAATCCTAAATGGCAACGACTATCTCTTAGATAGCAAAGAGAAATACAATATGGTAAATACCCTATCTCCTAAGCAAGTAAAGGCTGATATAGAAAAACTTAAGAAGAAAAAAGTGGACCTTATCGTAGTATATCCTCATTGGGGTGAGGAGTATTCATCCTATCCAAGAGAAGATCAAATAGATTTTGCTCACGATATGGTTGATTGGGGAGCAGACCTCGTCATAGGAAATCATCCTCACGTAATCCAGCCAAAAGAAGTCTACGAGACTAAGGATGGAAGGAGCGGGTTGATATACTATTCCTTAGGGAATCTTCTCTCAAACCAAAAGGCAGAGGCCTTCGAGGGAGACTTTAGGGTCGAGCAGGGTGTCCTTGTCGAGTGTAATATAGAAAAAAAGACAGGAGATAAGGCAAGGATTACATCCTTTAAGTCCCATACGACAATAGTAGACAGGTCCTATGACGAATATGGCTACTTGGATAAGACCTATGTTGCGACAAGATATCTCGAAGACAGTGACATGATGGAAACTATCGATTATGGAACGCAAGATCTTATTAGATTAGGCGATGAGATGAATCTTGAGACCTTGTATAGAGAAATAGAATAGTAGAGTTAATTGATGTTTTAATAAAAGCCTAGATTAATATATTTAGGCTTTTTGCATTTATTTATTACCCTAAGCAAACTTTACAGAAGTCTTATTCATGGATATAATGGAGTACGGGTCTTTAAAGGACCCTATCGAGGAGATGCCAAGGGGGTTTGGTATCTGGAAGGAGATGTTATGATAAGATTTGAAGAATATTTGCCAATTGCAACAGCAACAGCTGCAAAGGCCATGAATGATTCTTATAACAATGTCGTTTTGAAATACGGTCTTACTAGAAGTCAGTGTGTTGCTTTGTACTACATAGATTTAGACGGTTCAACTAATCAAAAAGATTTGGCTAAAAAGATGAATATTAGGGAGTCAACTATGACAGGCCTATTAGAAAGGATGGAAAGAGATGAACTGATAGAGCGTAAGCCAGACAAAGAAGATATGAGAAGAAAGACAATAAGTCTCTCAAATAGAGGTGAAGACAAGCTTTCTGAAATATCTCAGGTTACGGAAGAATTTGTCAAAGAAGCTACAAGTAAGATTTGTGATAAGGATATAGAAATCTATACAAAAGTCCTAGATCAAATGGTTGAATCCACTCTAGATTGGCAAGAGCGTAAACTTAAATCACTAGAATAAAGTGTCATATCAGCGATGCTGGTATGGCTTTTTTTGTTTTGGGTAATAGTTATAAGAGGTGATAATGTGATAGATTTAGATATAAATATTGAAGGAGCTTATGATATAAGAAGCGTTAGGGGAGGAGATGTGAACGAGGCCTTTAAGGTGTACACAGACAAGGGACCGCGTTTTCTTCTAATCCAAAGGGGAGGAGACAATAATTTCTTCCAGGCAGAAATAGAGGGCCTTAAGCTTTTTGAAAAGAACGGAGTAAATGCTCCTAGAGTTTTGGATAGTGGAGTAAGCAAAGAGGGAGCCTATCTCCTTTTAGACTATATAGAAGAAGGTAGATGGCAAGACCAGAAGGATCTTGCTAGAGAACTTAAAAAAGTTCACAGGATTAAAAGCCCTAATGGCAAGTTTGGCTTTGACTTTGCCTATCGTGGATCTTCTATTTCCTTTTCCAACGCCTTTAAGGATAGCTGGAGAGAAGTTTTCCTAGAAGAAAGATTAGATAAGTTAAGAGATGAGCTAGTAGGAGATAAAATCTGGTCTAGTGAAGATTTAGCTACTTACGAAAAGACTAGGGAAGTAATAGATACTTATCTTAAAAGGCGAGAAAGCCTGCCCGTCCTCCTTCACGGAGACCTCTGGCCAGGAAACGCCATGTTTTCTATTAAGGGAGATGCTTATCTTTTCGATCCAGCTCCCCT
>CABQOK010000074.1 GCA_902465755.1 uncultured Anaerococcus sp. | reverse complement strand
ACCGGCCCTTATATCGATATTTATTGCCTTTGCCCTACTCTATTGGGTAGGAACGGCAAGAATTATAAGAGGACAAGTCCTAATGCTTAAGAAACAAGAGTTCGTAACAGCAGTTGAAGCCCTGGGCGGATCTAAGAGAAGGATAATAAGAAGGCACCTTTTTCCAAACTGTATAGGCCAGGTCATAGTAATGACAGCCATGCAAATACCTTCTGCGATTTTCCTTGAGTCATTCTTATCATTCTTGGGAATAGGAGTTTCAGCTCCGATGACTTCTCTTGGAGCCCTTGCAGCGGATGCCTTGGGAGGAATTTACTCCTATGCTTATAGGCTAATCATTCCATCATTGATATTATCTCTTATGATTTTATCCTTGAACTTGTTCGCAGATGGACTGAGAGATGCCCTAGATCCAAGGCTTAAAAAGTAGGTTATTATGGAAAATTTAGATAAAGAAATGTTAAAAATTGAAGAGTTAAGTATATCTTTCTACACTCCAGTAGGAGAAGTCAAGGCGGTAGATTCTATAAGCTACACCCTCCATGAGAATGAAATCATGGGCATAGTTGGAGAGTCGGGATCTGGAAAATCAGTAGAAAGCTATGGGATTATGGGACTTTTGCAAAGTCCAGGCAAGGTTAAAAACGGGAAAATTCTGTATAAGGGAGAAAATGTCCTAGATTATGATAAAAAGCAAATGTCATCATTTAGGGGAGCTAAGTGCTCAATGATCTTCCAAAACCCAATGACTTGTCTTAATCCAGTCTATACTATAGGTAACCAGCTTATGGAAGCTGTCTTAGTTCACAAGGACAAAAGTAAAAAAGAAGCCTATGACCTGGCAGTTGAAATGCTAGATCTTGTAGGAATATCCAATCCTGAAAGGCGAATGAAGCAATATCCACACGAGCTTTCAGGAGGTATGAGACAGAGAGTTATGATTGGTATGGGGCTGATTTGTAAGCCTGATATCCTTATAGCTGATGAGCCAACTACAGCCCTAGACGTTACAATTCAGGCTCAGATTCTTGAACTTATCAAAGACATACAAGAAAAAAATAAAATGAGCGTAATTTTTATCACTCACAACCTGGCTGTAGTTGCTCAAATATGTGACACGGTTAGTGTAATGTATGCTGGAAGAATTGTAGAGCAGGGAAGTGTAGACGATATATTCTATAGACCAAGCCATCCTTATACCAAGGGCCTACTTAAATCTATGCCAAGGATAGACCTAGGAGACAAGACAAGGCTTGAAAGTATCAAGGGAGTTCCAGTTGATATGCTAAATCCACCTGAAGGATGTGGATTTTCTACAAGATGTGAGGCATGTATGAATATTTGTCTAAGAAAAGAACCACCGATGATCGAATTAGGAGATGGACACAGGTCCAAGTGCTTCCTTCATGTAAAGGAGCTTTTGAATGCAAGATGATAAGTTATTAATAGTAAACAATCTAGTAAAACACTTTACAGTTTCTACAAGCTTTAACAATACGGCGAAAGTCCATGCAGTAGATGATGTGTCGTTTTTTATAAATAAGGGCGAGACCTTGGGTATTGTAGGAGAGTCTGGTTGTGGTAAGACAAGTCTGGGAAGGACAATTCTTAGACTGCACGAACCGACTAGCGGACAGATTATCTATGACGGTGAGACGATTTTTGATAGCGATAAAGATATTAAGGCTGATATGTATAAGTTTAGGAGGAAAATGCAAATAATCTTCCAAGACCCATCAGCTTCCCTAGATCCAAGGATGACAGTGGCTGAAATTGTTGGAGAGGCCCTTGATATCCATGGACTTTACAAAAAAAACAGGAGGGACAGAATCAATGAACTGTTAAGGAAGGTAGGACTAAACGAGGAGCATTCCAATAGATATCCTCACGAGTTTTCGGGAGGACAGCAGCAAAGGATTGGAATTGCAAGAGCACTTGCGGTAGAGCCAGAATTTATAGTTTGTGATGAGCCAATAAGTGCCTTAGACGTATCGATCCAAGCGCAAATTGTAAACATGCTCCAAGATATGCAAAAAGACAGCGGGCTTACATATATGTTCATAGCCCATGACCTATCGGTAGTCAAACATATTTCGGATAGGATAGGGGTAATGTATTTGGGCAAGATGGTAGAGCTTGTAGATAGCGAAAGGCTATACGAAAATCCTCTTCATCCCTACACCCAGTCTCTTCTTACAGCAATCCCAATCCCAGATCCACAAAAGACAAGATCTATGGAAAGAATTAAGCTAAAAGGAGAGGTCCCATCTGCAATCAATCCACCAAAAGGGTGTAGATTCCACGAAAGATGCTTGTATGCTACAGATATTTGTAAGAGTAAAGAACCTGAATTTAAAGAGTATGAAAGTGGACACTTCGCAAGTTGCCACAATATAGGAGAATTTTAAAATGAAAGCAAAGAGTAAATTATTAATAGGCTTACTGAGTTTGTCAATGATATTTTCTGCCTGCGGCGGAAATAACGATAAGGCAAATGATGGAAATGAAAACAATCAAGCAGTAGTAAACGAAGAAGAAGGTAAGAAGGACGGGGTCTTAGACATCAATATAGCAAGTGAACCTGACTCAATAGACCCAGCCCTCAACACTTCAGTAGATGGAGCTATAATGATATCCCACCTATTCGAATCCCTAATCAGATGGGATGACGATGGGGAAGGTAACGCAGTGCTCAAACCTGGTATAGCAGAAAGTTGGGAAGTATCAGATGATGGTTTGACTTGGACCTTCAAGCTAAGAGATGCTAAGTGGTCTGATGGAAAAGACATTACGGCAGATGACTTCGTATATTCTTGGAACAGACTAGTAGACCCTGCTACAGGAGCAGACTACGAGTATATGCTAGACATGGTAAAGGGCTATGATGAGAAAAAACTTGATATTTCTGCACCAGATTCAAAAACATTTGTAGTAAATCTTAGCGTAAAATGTCCATACTTCGAAGAAATATGTGCTTTCCCTGCAGTAATGCCTGTAAGAAAAGACATTATCGAAGCTAACAAGACTTGGACAAATAGCCCAGATACCCTAGTATCAAACGGAGCTTACAAGCTAGAAAAATGGGAACACAACTCTACTTTATCTATGGTCAAAAACCCAGAATACTACGATCAAGACTCAGTTAAGGCAGAAAAGCTAGCCTTCCACCTCCAAGATGACCAAAACGCAATCTATGCATCATATAGGTCAGGAGACTTAGACTTTATTAACTCAGTTCCTCAAGAAGAAATCCAAAAACTTCTAGATACAAAAGAACTAAAGATTAGACCATATGTAGGAACATACTTCGTATGCTTCAATACTGAAAAAGAACCATTCAACGATCCAAAAGTTAGAAAGGCCTTCTCTCTAGCTATAGACAGAAACTTCATCGTAAACCAAGTTACAGGCCAAGGCCAAGAGCCAGCTACAGCCTACGTTCCATCAGGTGTATATGATGCTAAGGGAGCTGAAGGAGATGACTTTAGGACTGTTGGTGGAGACTATTACTCTATAAATGACGAAGATTATGAGAAAAATATCGAAGAAGCTAAAAAGCTAATGGAAGAAGCAGGCTACAAAGATGGCGAAGGCTTCCCACAAATCGATTACTTGTACAACACCGACGAAAACCACAAGGCTATAGCAGAAGCCCTACAAAACATGTGGCAAGAAAACCTAGGTGTACAAGTTAGCCTACAAAACCAAGACTGGAATGTATTCCTCAAAGAAAGAAAAGAAGGAAATTACAACATAGCAAGACACGGTTGGATAGCAGATTACAACGATCCAATGAGCTTTATAGATATGTGGCTAACAGGCGGTGGAAATAACGACGCCCAATACAAGAACGAAGAGTTCGACAAGTACGTAAAAGCTGCCAAGGCTACATCAGATCCAGACGAAAGAATGGAAAATATGCACAAGGCTGAAGATATTCTTATAGGAGAAGATAACGTAGTTGCTCCATTATACTTCTACAACAACTCTTATATGATAAAACCTAATATCAATGGCCTATACTACACACCACTAGGATACTTCTTCTACAAAGGAGCAGAAGGATTCTAAGATAAACAGTTTTCCCTCCAAAAACTGCCCTGCAGGATAATCCCACAGGGCAGTTTTACTTTGCTAATTTTTTTCTTTAGTTTTGTCTTCTTCCTTATTTCCAAAGATAAAGGAAAGTTTAGTTTCTGAAATTATTATCGCTATAAAAATCATTACAAAACCAATAATTGAATTAGTAGTTAATTTTTCTATTCCAAGCATTACAGGAATTAGAATACCAAATACTGATTCAAAACCTAAAATGATTGCTGCTGACGATTCATCTGTATATTTTTGACCTACATTTTGCAATAGTAGGGCAACTGTTGTACAGAAAATCGCAAGGTATGCAAGCTCTAGGTAAGGTCCATTGCCATTAACAACGATATTTGAGTTATCTTCCATAGTGAAGGTTACGATTGCTGCAATAATGGCTGCAGAAGTGAATTGGAAGATTGTCATAAGTATAGGATCTTTCCCTTTAGATAAGACACTTACAGCTACGATGTGGGCTGCAAATAGGAAACCACTGAGTAGGGCAAGTCCATCTCCAAGTAACATCTCCTTATCGGCATCGAAAATTGATGTTCCTGGTTCTACTCCAGATTTGGATATAAAATAAATACCGATTACTGCGATAATCGCTGCAATAATGTTAAACTTATCTGGTCTAACCTTAGTTACAGCCCAGGCTAGGAAAGGAACTATTACACAATATGATGCTGAAAGGAAGGCACTCCTACCAGGATCTGCGTAAGTTACTCCCAAAGTCTGTGAGGAATAAGCCATAAAGAGGAAGATTCCTATGATAAGGCCAATCTTAATGTCGTGCTTACTAGCTTCTCTAATTTTCTTGTTGAATATTATAGCAAGAATTATTGCTGACAAACCGAACCTCACCATCAATATAAAGTTTGGGTTAAAGGTATCGGACGATTGCTTTACTACTGTTAGGGAAGAACCCCAAAGTATGGCCGTAATCAAAAGGCCTAACTTGGCCAGTAGGTCAATCTTCTTGCTTTTCTTTTGTTTTTCCATTTTGTCTCCTTCGTATTTTAGTTCGGATTATCATTGACCCTATATATATACCCGAATATTTGAATATTGCATAAAAAATCTTAAGAAAAATTGAAAAATCTTCAAAACTTACCATAATTTTGCATAAAAGATAGAAGTAGATATAAAAAATAATTAACTTTTAAAAAGTATTTATATTTGAATAATAAACTAAAAAAAGTATCATGGTAAAGTGGAGGAATTATGAATAAAAAAATTATAAGAATAATGTTAGCCTATGTAGGAGTAATCACAGGAGCAGGACTCGCATCAGGTCAAGAGCTTATGCAGTATTTTGTATCAATGGGTATTCCTGGCATAGTCGGAGTAGTAGTACTCGCGTTTTTACATATGTTAATAGGAGGACTCCTACTTCAACTTGGTAGCCATTATCTAGCAAATGATCATTCGGAAGTTTTTGATGAGATTACCAATAAGGTCATCAGTAAATTTATGGACTTATCCTTGATATTTACTTGCTTTGTAATAGGTTTTGTGATGATTGCAGGAGCAGGTTCAAACTTAAACCAGGCCTTTGGTACGCCTAACTGGTTGGGAGCTGTGATCTGTGCCTTATTAATTATAGTTGTAGGTATGCTAGATTTTGAGAGGGTTAGTCAGATTATAGGATCTTTTACTCCTTTAATCCTAGTCTTTACCCTAATCGCTTCGATCTATACCTTTACCCATCACACGCCTGACTGGAAAAGCCTTGACCTTGTTGCAAGGAGTCTACCAAGCAACTTCTCAAGTGTTACTCTCTCCCTATTCAACTATTTTGGTATGTCTATTATGACAGCTGTGTCCATGGCCCTAGTTTTGGGTGGAGATGAACTTAATACAGGAGAAGCTGGTATAGGAGGTCTTATTGGAGGACTTCTAGTTGGAATATTGGGTATACTTATCGTTCTTACTTTGTTTATCAGGATAAATGAAGTAAAAGATCTCGATATACCAATGCTCTATGTAATAGAAGATATTAGTCCAATCCTTGGAACTATCATGGCACTTGTCATATTTGGTATGATATTTAACACAGGAATATCCCTTTTCTATGCCTTGGCCCGCAGATTTTCCGGAGGAGAGAAGAGGAAGTTTAAAATCCTTCTCGTAACTATAACACTTGCTGGATTTATCCTAAGCTTTGGCGGCTTCAAAAAGCTTGTTTCAGTATTTTATCCAATAATTGGTTATGCTGGAATTATCATGCTTGTTATTTTACTTTTCGCTTATCACAAGGAGAGAACTTCTATCAAGTACGAAAACATAAGAAGATTTGCCATCAATCATTATATGAGAAAGAAACTCGATGATGATTTGGATTACACAAAAGAAGATAAGTCAAAACTTAAAAGGCTAATAGAAAGAAGCCATATAGAAAATGAGGATATGATAGAAAAATCTGAAGAAGCCGTTCAAGAATTACTAGACGAAGAAGATGAAGAATAAGATATATATTACCTATAGGGGAAGCTATAAAAGAAGATAGCCTCCTCTTTTTTATTTGCGAAAGGGATTCTTCCTCAAGATATAAAAATATTTGATCAATTCTTGTATTATTAACATGCCACTTAGCATATACACACTTATAAGATTGTTTTCTTCTATTAAAGAGCTCCATCGAGCCCCTCTATCAAAGATAAAGCCTGAGATAAGAATTATAAGGACTTCTATTAGAAATTAGATGAGACTTATCTTTAGCCTTTGATTAATATTAAAATCTAGTTCGATTTCCTTATTTAAGAATATTATTGGAAGCCAGCTTAGAACTATTAATAGGATTATCATTGAATTAGCAATTGGAAAATTATTTATA
>CABQOK010000073.1 GCA_902465755.1 uncultured Anaerococcus sp. | reverse complement strand
TTCTATAGTAAAGCCCAAGCGGTTTGCAAAACGCACAGCCCTAAGACTTCTTAAGAGGTCTTCATCTATTCTTTCTCTAGCATCTCCCACAGCCCTTATGACTTTCATCGATAGGTCATCACGACCCCCAAAAGGATCTATTATCTCTCCCTGGTCAAATGCCATAGCGTTTATGGTAAAATCTCTTCTTTCTAGGTCATCTATCAGATTATCAGAAAAGCTAACTTCTGTAGGATGTCTCCCGTCCCTATAGGCGCTTTCCTCTCTGAAAGTCGTAATCTCGAAGGCTTCTCCTTCTATTATGACTTTGATTGTCCCAAATCTCTTTCCAATATCGATAAGCTTAAAGTCCCTAAAGACTTCCTCGATTTCTTCTGGCCTTGCATCAGTTGTGATATCTATATCAGAAACTTCCCTAGAAAGAAGGCTGTCTCTAACAGCTCCTCCCACAGGAAAAGACTTAAAGCCAGCCTCTTTTAATCTATCTATTATATTTTCATAATTAATCTTTGTGTCAAGTCTCATTACTTTTCTTTTTTGTCTACTTCTATTTTGTAGGAAACTGGATCTTTTCCATCATAAAGGCTTACTCCGTCAGGAATATTAAGCTTGATTTCACCATTTTTTTCTGACTTAAGATCTGTAACATTTACAGGATAAGTTTCGATATCTTCTACTGACTTAAGAGACCCGCTATCGCCCTTTATGACACAGTCCTTCTGAGCTAGGCTTATATCTTTAATCTCGAAGCCCACAGCCGGTTCACCATAGTAGTTTATTTTTATGGGAACTCTCTTAGTTTCCTCTGCCCTAAAGGAAATATTTATATCATCGCTAGATTTCTCAATTCCAGTGACTTCCTTACCATCCTTATCCAAAATATGGATATCTAAATTATGGATTTTGCCATCTAGATAGCTTTCTTCGTCGATATTTACTTCAACCCTATCGATTTTATTTATTTGAGATACAGGTCCATTGACTGTGACTTCCTCTATAGACTGTTCGTTAATCTCCACAGATCTTCCATCTTTTAGGCTATCTTTGATTATGATATTAATTGGTAGGACCTTTTCCACCTTCTTTTGGACATTAATATTGATAGAAGGAGGATCAACCATGGAAATCCCAACCCCGCTTGGAGTATCTACCTTGACTGCAACAGATTGGATTCCTTCCTTTACATCCTTTACATCTATACTTGCTTGAATGTCATTTTGCTTAGTTCCAACAATCCTATCCCTAGTGCCTTCAACACGGATATTGACATTACTTACCTCATCAAGGCCGATTATAGTATAGCCCCTTTCTTCTAAGGCGTCCTTGTTTTGGACAAGAATCGGAACATTTCTGTAAGTCCTATTTACAGAAGGGTTAGTCGAAGTAACTACAAAAGCCCACATGACTATAGCAAGGATAACAGATAGGGCTATCAATTGCACATCATTTTTCTTTTTCATTTACCTCTCCCTTCTTTTCTTTCTTCAAGACATCACTTACATTATCAGTATTTACCAGCTCGTTTTTAAGTCTAATCCTTAGGCTTTCCTCGTCAAAATATCTATTGATTTTGCCGTTTTCTGCAACTGAAATACTTCCTGTCTCTTCTGATACGATAACCACAAGACAATCGCTCTTTTCAGAAATCCCAATAGCTGCCCTATGTCTTGTACCAAGCTCCTTTGCTATAGTATTAGAAGAAGATAAAGGCAAGTAACAAGCTGCAGCAGCAATTGTATTTTTTCTAATAATCACAGCCCCATCGTGAAGAGGGGTGTTGGGAATAAAGATATTTATAAGAAGCTCTGATGAGATATCACTATCAAGCTTGGTCCCACTTTCTATAATATCTGATAGACCGACCTCCCTTTCCAAAACCACAAGGGCTCCGATCTTTTGCCTAGAAAGAGAACTCATAGCAGAAACAAGCTCATTGATACTTCTCTCATCTCTTTGAATCTTCTCACTAGAAAACAAACTCCTACCCCTACCGAGCCTTTCAAGAGCACTCCTAAGCTCTGGCTGAAAGACAACTATGATAAAGACTAATGAAACCGTCAAGAATTGATTCATCACCCAAGAGACTGTATTAAGATTTAAGATATCGGCAATTGATGCGAAAAACAAAACAAAAATCAGTCCCTTAAGCACCTGTTCGGCCCTGGTGTTTCTTAGAAGTGAGAAAAGTTTATAAATAACAAAGGCAATAATTGCAATATCAATAATATCTGTCACCCTAATCAACATCAAAGACGTAATAATATTTTCCAAAAAATTCATACTTCCTCCTTATATTAATGTACTATTTAACAGGCTTATTGGTAGGAATAAGATAAATTATTTTTCCCTTTTGCTATCAGCTACACCCAAGAATATTCCAAGCAAAGATCCTAGGCAGATTCCCAAAGCAAGCTTATCAAAAAGCTGACCAAAAATTATACCAAACAAGGCTCCTAAAGAAAGCCAGTAAGAAAGTTTCTTAATATCTTTATTCATATTTACCTCCTATTATCATATTTTAATTTACGCTAATGATTTGATTAGTAAAACAATATATCAATTCTGTATTAATCTATTGGATCATTTTCCTTTGTAGTAGTTTAATTATTTTTCCCTTCATTACCATATACATTAATAATGTATAAAACAATAATTCTTTTTATTCAATTAAAATATCTATTAGCGTTTATCCATTATATGAAAACCTTTCTTGATGTATTTTTGAAAAATATTCGGTAGAATATTAGAAGGAGGTCCTATGAAGAACTTAGAAGTATGCGGCGGTTGCAATGCCAAGATTGCCGCAGGTAATTTGGATAAATTATTAAAGGATATTATCCCCTACAGAAGGCACGATGTCCTAGTTGGCTTCGATAAGAAGGACGATGCAGCCATTATCGACATCGATGGCGAAACCTGCGTGATCCAGACCCTGGATTTCTTCCCTACTATGGTAGAAGATCCCTATCTTTTTGGTCAAATCGCTGCTGCCAACGCCCTAAGCGATGTCTACGCTATGGGAGGAGAGGTCATCTCTGCCCTTAATATCGTGACATTTCCCCTAGAAGAGGACTTCGCTATCCTCAAAGAAATCCTCCGTGGAGGTAATGATAAGGTAAGTGAGGCCAAGGCAAGCCTAACCGGTGGCCATTCGATCCATGATAAGACCATCAAGTACGGTCTTTCTGTCACAGGCAAGGTCAAAAAGAAGGAAATTTGGGAAAATAATACGCCAAAAGATGGGGACGTGATCCTTCTTACGAAAAAAATCGGCACAGGGCTCGTTACTGCCAATTACGCCCAGGGGCTCGTAAGTGAAGAGGACTTTGAAACTTGCACAAGGCAGATGGCGACTCTTAATAAATACGCCAGGGATATATTCGTAAAATACCAAATCCATGCAGCGACGGATATCACAGGCTTTGGCCTTTTGGGCCATCTTTCAGAAATGGCAGGAGATGACTTTACTATCATCCTTGAAAGCGCCAAGATCCCAGTCCTATCCCCTGCTAAAAAGCTTGCGGCTGAGTTTCTCTATACTTCTGGTGGACAAAATAACAGAAACTATCTCGAAGGTGATGTGGAATTTATGATAGATGATTTTGACATGGAAGAAGTCCTCTTTGACCCACAAACATCAGGTGGCTTGTGTCTTGCTGTAAGTCCCGAGGAAGCTGATAAGATAATCACAGACTTTAGGGAAAATAATTTGGAAATCTATCAAATAGGTCAGGTTAAAAGGAAAAGATCTTACAAGATAATCGTAAAATAAAGGAGCTATTATGAAAAAAATTGATTGTTTAGGCAAAGTTTGCCCAATACCAGTAATTGAAACAAAGAAGTTAATCAAGGAAAACCCAGAAGAAGTAGACTTCGAAATCCTAGTCGATAACGAAGTAGCAACTCAAAATCTCTCCAAGATGGCCAAGGAACTTAAAATAGAATCATCTTCTGAGAAAATCGAAGACGGAATCTACAGGGTAAGTCTTAAGAAAAACGCCCAAAGCAAAGAAGAAGTATCAAAAGAAGGAAATAAAATCGATAGTTCTTCCTATGTTGTAGCAATCTCTGACGATAGGATGGGTAAGGGCGATGAGGACTTCTCAAAAAGCCTACTCGAAGGTTTCATCTATGCCCTTACAGAACAAGATAAGCTTCCAGAAAAGGTGATTTTCTACAATAGAGGAGTCTTCCTTACAGCAGCAAATGAAAAGACCATAGAAGACCTCAAGGTCCTTGAAGAAAAAGGCGTAGAGATCTTATCTTGTGGCCTTTGCCTGGGAAATTACAAACTTAAGGAAAAACTTGCAGTAGGAGAGATTACAAATATGTATAAGATTGTCGAAATCCTAAGAAGCTACCACACAGTTAGTCCATGCTAGGAGAAAATTTCGTCCTTTTCTCCTTCGAGAAGTTCGAAGACCCGGCAGCTAGTCTCGATAAGCTAAAGAATTTCGATAAGGCAAGGCTAATCCCCTTGCCTCCAGAAATTGATGCTGGCTGTGGCTATGCTTTAAGGATAAGAGAAAAAGATTTGACTAAGGCCCTAGCCATCCTAGAGGAAAGTGATTATGATGGGATTTTCCTTATGGAGCGAGTTAAAAATGGGAGGAGGATAATATCCAGATATGTATTTTGATAACGCTGCTACGACTATCCACAAGCCCAAGGCTGTGATAGATAGGCTTTCTTATGTAATCTCTTCTGGAAATTACGGCAATCCATCAAGGTCAGGCCACATGCTTAGTCAAAACTCTATGATGGCGATTTTTGATACGAAAAAGTCTCTGGCTAGGATTTGCCATATAGAAAATCCCTCAGATATCCTCCTTACAGCAAACGCCACCTTCGCCCTAAACTTTGCCATCAAGTCTTTGGTAAAAAGAGATGACCACATCATCACCTCGACTACAGAACATAACTCTATCCTCCGCCCCCTCTATCAAACGGGCGCTGATATTTCCTTCGTGGACTTCGATGAGAATTACAAACTTAATTACCAAGATCTCCCCAAACTTTTAAGAAAAAATACCAAATATCTAATAATAAATTCCGCCTCAAATCTTTTAGGAGATGTCAAGGACCTAGATAGGGTCTATGATTTTGCCAGAGAAAACGAGCTAATAATGCTAGTAGATTGCGCCCAAAGCCTGGGCCTTATAGATATCGATATGGGAAAATACAGAAATTGCCTCTTCGCATTTACAGGACACAAGTCCCTTTACGGGCCAAGCGGGACAGGCGGACTAATTAAAAACGGCAACTTTCTTTTCAATCAAGTATTTTCCGGAGGTAGTGGGATAGATTCTTTCAGGGAGACCATGCCCCCTTCCTTTCCCCAAATATTTGAAGCAGGAACGGCCAACTTCTTGGGTCAAATCGCCCTAAAGGCAGGAGCCGACTTTATCCTAGATGAGGGCATTGATAAGATAAATAAAAAAGTAAGTAACCTTGCGAAAAGATTTTACCGAGGGATCGAAGAAATACCTGGGCTTAAGTTCTACTCCAAGGACCCAGACGAGCTTAAAACAGGCCTAGTTTCCTTTAATATTGGAAATATCCCCTCAGATGAAATCTCCCTAATTCTAGATGAGGACTACGATATTCAAACAAGACCCGGTTCCCATTGCTCTCCCCTAATCCATAGGCATTTTGCTAC
The DNA here is from genome assembly GCA_902465755.1 of uncultured Anaerococcus sp. GTDB lineage: Bacteria > Bacillota > Clostridia > Tissierellales > Peptoniphilaceae > Anaerococcus. The sequence goes on along the minus strand of CABQOK010000073.1, from coordinate 1,322 downwards.
AGAAAGACAGGGCATAGTGAGATTTTCCTTTTCTTACTTCAACACAAATGAGGAAGTCGATAGGGCAATCCTTGCCCTAAGAGAAATTTCCCAAATATACAAATAGGGCCAGCCGATTTAATCCGCTAGCCCCTTTTACTTGCAAGTTTTAATATTTATTTTTTCTCGATAATTTCAATCTTGTATCCATCTGGATCTGTTACGAAAAAGTACTTATCTGAATTGTCGCTTAGGCCTCTAAGTTCTGTAACCTCATAGCCCTTATCGCTTAGCTCTTTTCTAAAAGACTTGATATCTGGGTTAGAGATTGCTATATGGCCGTAGCCATTTCCTAAATCATAAGCTTCTTCTTGGTCGTAATTGTAAGTTAGTTCCAATTCATAATCATGTGAAGCAGGAAGCTTTAGGTAAACAAGGTCGAATTTCTTGTCTGGAAATTCCTTTCTTCTGCTTTCAACAAAACCCAACTCTTCTGTATAAAACTTATAGGACTTGTCAAGGTCCTTAACTCTAATCATCGTGTGTAAAAATTTCATATATCCTCCTAGTCTATTTATAACCAAAAGCGAAATTATTATTCACTTAGCTTTTTAGACTTACTTCTTCTGTAAGCCCGCAATAAATTCTTCTAGTTTTTTTATGTCTTTCTTATTAAAATATTCGACAAAATAACTTCCCTTTGCCTTGATAGTAAGCTTAATTTCTGATTTCTTTTCCTCTAAGCTTATATCCTTGACATCCCTTATCTTAATAAGAAGCAGAAGGGGACTGGCTCCATTCATTACGACAAAGCCATCTTTTCTTACTCCTCGGCTTAGGATATTACTTAGGAGAAAAATGATTGTCGATAGGGCTAGGATGAATCCAAATAAACTTCCATCCTTTTTCCCAGCCATTATAAGGATAAAAAGAGAATAGGCTCCTGTAATAATTAGAAAATTCGCCTTGATCTTAATTCTAATTTCATTCGAATAGCCCAACCTAAAATTATAAATGCTTGCCGTAAGGAAGGCTATTAGCATTATTATCTTTAGCATTTTAGTGGAGTTTCTGGATTTCACCAGTCTTTTTATTTTTAATCATTAGAATCTCTGCCATGATTGAAATTGCAATCTCTTCTACGGAGCCATTGTCCACATCAAGACCTATAGGAGTGTAGATTTTCTCTAAATCTTCTCTCTTGTAGCCTTCTTCTTCAAGTTCCTTAAAGACTCTTACGACCTTGGCCTTTGAGGCAATCATACCTAGATAGTGGAAATCTTTATCTATTATTTTCCTAAGGGTCTGGGAATCGTAGGCGTGACCTCTGTTACAAAGGACTA
>CABQOK010000072.1 GCA_902465755.1 uncultured Anaerococcus sp. | reverse complement strand
GGTTTTGATAATATAGACGCCACTAACTTTACCAATCAAACTATCACGTCTATAGATCAGAGGATAGATAAGCAAGTAGACCTTGCTGTGAGCAATTTATTTAAAATTATGAAGGGGGAAGAAGCTAGTAGTAATATCATGGTTAAGGCGAAGCTAGTAGAGAAAGAAACTGTTTAATTTATGAAAGGAGAGAATATGAAAAGTAAATTTAAAACTATTTTTATGGCTGTTATTTTTGCTCTTATATTTACTGCTTGTTCAAAGGCAGGAGGCGAGAGCCAAAAGACTATTATAAGAGTCGGCCACAACCAATCCCAAAACCACCCAACTCACTTGGGACTTCTGGCTTTTGAGGAATATGTAGAAGATAAGCTTGGAGATAAGTATGACATCCAAGTCTACCCATCAGAGCTTTTGGGCTCACAAATCGATATGGTGCAGCTAACCCAAACAGGAGCGATTAATATTTGTGTTGCAAGTAACGCAATCCTTGAGACTTTCAATGATGTTTGGGAGATCTTTAACCTCCCATATCTTTTCGCGTCAAGCGAAGCCTACCATCATGTAATGGACGATCCAGAAATTGTTAAGCCTATTTTTGAATCTACAAGAGAAGGTGGCTTTGAAGGAGTTGCTTGGCTCGATGCAGGTTCTAGATCCTTCTATACCAAGGATAAGCCAGTAAATTCTCCAGAAGACCTCAAGGGATTAAAGATAAGAGTTCAACAATCTCCAACCAATGTTAGGATGATGGACCTATTAGGATCTTCTGCATCACCTATGGGCTTTGGGGAGGTATATACTGCTCTTCAATCAGGTATTATCGATGGGGCAGAAAACAACGAGATGAGTCTTACAGACAATGGCCACGGAGAAGTGTGCAAGTACTATTCTTACGATATGCACCAAATGGTTCCAGATATCGTAATCGCAAACTACAACTGGCTAGAAGCTCTCCCAGAAGAAGATAGAAAAGTCTTCGATGAGGGATTTGAAGTTTTAAACGAAGTTCAAAGAAAAGAATGGAAAATCGCAGTAGATAAGGCTAAGGAAAAAGCAAGCGAAATGGGAGTAGAATTTACCTATCCTGACCAAAAACCTTTCGTAGATGCTGTGGCACCACTTACAAAGGAAGTACTTGAAAGAAATGACAAGCTAACTCCTTTCTACGATGCAATCCAAAGATATAACGACCAATACCCAGCAAAGGAGGGCTGATATGAGAAAAACTTTAGACAATATTTTGAAAGGGCTTACAGGTGTGAGTCTTTTGATTATGTTTATCCTAGTAGTATGGCAAGTATTTACAAGATATATCCTAAATAATCCATCTACCTGGTCAGAAGAACTAGTAGCTTATCTATTCGCCTGGTCAACCCTCTTTGGTGCAAGTCTTGTAGTAAGCGAGAAGGGCCACATGAATATACCAGTTCTAGTAGAAAAAAGAGAGCCAAAGACCCAAAAGGTCCTTAAAATCTTTGGAGAGCTTATGATTTTGCTTTTCTCCCTAACAGTTCTAACTATGGGAGGAATCGCTATTACTAAGCTTGCTCTAAGTCAGACGACCTCATCCCTATCTATAGCAGTAGGATATTTCTACATTCCACTTCCTATAACTGGAATAATAAATATCTGCTATACGATAATGAATATAAAAGATATCCTAGCTGGCAAGGAAGTATTCGTAAAGGCCAAATCAACCGAAGAAATTGCTTCAAATATGGCCAATGAAACAGAAGAAGTATCCAAATATGAAGGAGGTAAAAAATGAGTGCAAATGCTCTTGCCATAATCTTATTATCTTTAGTTATACTACTGGCAACTGGAGTGCCAATTGCCTTCTCCATCGGTATAGCTTCGATCATCACAATAATAACAACAGTACCAGCGGATGTCGCGACCCTAACGGCAGCTCAAAGAACTTTCGTCAGCATGAGCTCCTTTACCCTAACGGCGATTCCCTTCTTTATCCTAGCAGGAAACCTAATGAATGAGGGAGGAATAGCCAAAAGATTAGTTGATTTTGTAATGGCAATCTTAGGCAAGCTACCAGGAGCCTTGCTTGTCACAAATGTCGGAGCTAATGCTTTGTTTGGAGCAATCTCAGGATCTGCATCGGCAGCTGCAGCAGCAGTTGGATCTATGGTAAAAGACGGAGAGGAAAGACAAGGCTACGATAAGGCTGTATCAGCATCTGCAAATGGTGCCTCAGCTCCGGCAGGACTTTTGATCCCACCATCAAACGCCCTAATCACCTATTCTCTTGTTTCTGGAGGTACATCTGTCGCAGCACTTTTCCTAGGAGGATATATACCAGGACTAATCTGGTCTATAGCTTGTATCATAGTAGCAATAGCTATAGCCAAGAAAAAAGGCTACAAGGCAAATGAAGGAAAGTTTTCCTTTGCAAATCTCGGAAGAGCAACCCTAAGAGCCCTCCCTTCACTAGGATTAATCATAGTAGTTATAGGAGGAATCGTAGCAGGCATCTTTACAGCTACAGAAGGATCTGCAATATCTGTACTTTATTCCTTAATCTTAGGCTTTATCTACAAGAACTTAAGTCTAAAAAAGGTTTGGAATATAATTGTAGAATCTGCTAAGATGAGTGCCATAGTAGTTTTCCTAATTGGTGTATCAAACATTCTATCTTGGGTAATGGCTTTTACAGGAATTCCACAAATGGTAGGAAATGCCTTGTTATCAGTTTCAAGTAACAAGTATGTAATCTTCTTGATTATGAATATAATCTTACTTATATCAGGAACCTTTATGGACGTAACACCAGCGATTTTGATCTTTACACCACTATTTCTTCCTATAGCGACAGAATTTGGTATGCATCCAGTGCAATTCGGTCTAATGATTGTCTACAACCTATGTATTGGAAATATCACACCACCAGTTGGTAATACACTTTTCGTTGCAATCAAGGTTGGAGATACTAGTCTATCTAAGGTTATGCCTTACATGCTAAGATTCTATGTAGCAATTCTCATAGGACTCTTATTAGTAACTTATGTTCCAATGACATCACTAGTTCTACCACTTAAGGCTGGACTAATATAAGATAGAATAAGTAAAATGGGGGAAGTAAATTTCCCCTTATATTTTTATCATTTTATACTTGTATCGACATTTCTATTTATAAGAGCAATATAAAGGAGCAATTATGGAAGCTAAAGTTGTAACACTTGGAGAGCTAACCCTTAGACTTTCTCCATTTGATTTTGAAAGATTCGTCCAGGCTGATAGTTTTGAAGTAATATTTGGTGGGGCTGAAGCCAATGTAGCCATAGCCCTTGCTAATTTAGGCGATGATGTGACTTATGTAACAAAACTTGTAGATAATGAGATGGGCCAGGCGGCCTTTAATAATATAAGAAGATTTGGGATAAATACCGACTACATAGTTAGAGGAGGGGATAGGTTAGGGATTTATTATGCGGAAAAGGGCGTAGGTCTTAGATCTCCCAAGGTAATCTATGATAGGAAAAATTCCTCCATATCGAAGGCTAGGATAGAAGAGTTTGATCGGGATGGGATATTTGAAGGAAAGTCTCTCTACTTTGCCACTGGAATTACAGCAGCTATATCGAAAGAGGGAAGAGAGCTTGTTACATATTCGATAAAAGAAGCCAAGAAGAGAGGACTCTATGTAGTCTTTGACCTAAACTATAGGTCAAGTCTTTGGACCCTTGATGAAGCTTGTGAATTCTATAAGGAAATCCTCCCTATGGTCGATATACTTATTGGAGTCCTTCCAACAAGGCACGATTATTTTACAGGAGACTTCAATGATGAGATACTTTCAAGGATGCTAAAGGATATTCATGAAAAGTATGATATCAAATATACCATCTCATCTATCAGAAACTCCTACTCAGCCTCAGTCAATTCTCTTTCAGCAGGACTTTACAATGGCAAGGAATATATTAAGTCACAAAGATACAAGTTTGATATAGTAGATAGGATTGGAGGAGGAGATGCCTTTGCGGCTGGCCTCATTCACGCATACATCAATGGATTTGAAATTCACGAGGCCTTAGACTTCGCCACAGCTCTATCAGCCCTTAAGCATTCAATAATAGGAGATTATGCAATCTTTAATGAAAAACAAGTCGGTAGACTTGTAAGCGGAGATAAGAGAATGTTGTCATTTTCATAAGATTTATCACCCTGGTTTGACCAGGGTTTTTTATTTGTAAAGAAATTTTACATAAACTTTACATTTATTTAAACTAAGCCATACAATCGGATAGTATTATGTAATTACGAAATAAGTAATAGATAAAATTCAAAGGAGATATTATGAAAATCAAAAACGCAAAAATTTTAGCAGCAGCCCTATCTTTCGGCTTAATCTTTACTGCTTGTTCAAATGATGACAAGGCTGATACTTCTACAGAAACTAAGACAGAAGATACAGCTAATACTGATGACACAGCTAAAGCACCTGAAGAGAAGAAAGAAGAAACTGACACAGCAAGCGCAGAAGACTATGACTTTACTGTAGTTTCTAGAGAAGACGGTTCAGGTACTCGTGGAGCCTTCATCGAAATCGTAGGACTTGAAGAAGAAGTTGACGGTGCCAAGGAAGATATGACTACCCAAGATGCCGTAGTTCAAAACTCTACAAACGGTGTTATGCAAACAGTAAGCCAAGATGCTAACGCAATCGGATATATTTCACTTGGTTCCCTAAATGACACTGTAAAGGCCCTTAAGGTTGACGGAGTAGAAGCAACAGAAGAGACAATAGCAGACGGATCTTATAAGATTGCTCGTCCATTCAACCTAGCTTATAAGGAAAGTGAGCTAGATGACCTATCAAAGGACTTCCTAAAATACGTTAAATCAGAAGAAGCTCAAAAGCTTGTTCTTGAAGAAGGCTATGTTCCACTAAAAGAAACTGAAGCTTATGAAGCAAGTGGTGCAAAGGGAACAATAACTGTTGCAGGTTCTACATCAGTTACTCCACTTATGGAAAAAATGGTAGAAGCCTATCAAAAGCTTAACCCAGATGCTAAGATCGAAATCCAATCTACAGGATCATCTTCAGGAATTGAAGCTTGTATCGACGGAGCAGCTCAAATCGCTATGGCTTCTCGTGAGCTTAAGGATGAAGAAAAAGAAAAACTTCAAGTATCTGTTATAGCAACCGACGGAATCGCAGTAGTTGTGAATAAAGATAGTAAGCTAGAAGACGTAACAGTAGCTCAGTTAAAAGAAATCTTTAACGGAACAATTACAAATACTAGTGAATTAGAGAAGTAATATGAATAAAACTAGGGAAAGAATCGGAGAGATAATTTTCCTATTATCAGCAGCAATGTCCGTATTCCTTATCCTTCTTATAATCTTTTTCATCTTCAATGAAGGGATTAAGTTTGTTAATGAATACGGACTTGTTCCGTTTATAACGGGCAAAGTTTGGAAGCCAACAGCGGGAAACCCTCACTTTGGAATTTATCCAATGATAGTAGGTTCTATTATCGTTACTATATTATCGACAATCATTGCTTTACCATTTGGTCTAGCTACTTCAGTATTTATGGCCTATTATGCTAAGAAAAGCTATTCTCCACTCAAATCGTTAATTAACTTAATGGCAGCGATTCCTTCGGTGGTCTATGGTTTCTTTGCCATGATGGTTCTAGTTCCACTTGTTAAGTCTATCTTTGATATCAGAAGTGGTATGACAATGCTTACAGCATCTATCTTACTTGCTATAATGATTTTACCTACTATGGTAAACATTTCTGAAAACTCCCTTAAGCAAGTGCCAATGACCTTCTATCAAGGCTCTCTTGCACTTGGCGCAACCAAGGAAGAGACAATAAGAAAGGTCATGATTCCCTATGCAAAAAGCGGGATTTTCTCTTCAATAATCCTTGCCATAGGTAGGGCAATAGGAGAGACTATGGCGGTTTATCTTGTTGTAGGTAACCAACCACGTCTTACGACATCACTTCTTAAGGGATCAAGAACACTTACGACAAATATAGTTTTAGAGATGGGTTATGCCTCAGGTATGCACAGACAAGCCTTAATCGCAACAGGTATGGTACTTTTCTGCTTCATACTTTTGATCAATATCATATTTAATATCATAAGAGATAGAAATGAAAAGAAATTATAGGAGCAAGCTATGAGTAAAACTTACAAAACTTTAATAATGGTCTTTACCTTCATAGCCTTTGCTATGAGTGGGACAATCATTGCCTATATTCTTTTTAAAGGCATACCTAATATATCTACAGGATTATTTGACTTAACTTATACGACAGAAAATGTTTCAATAATGCCAGCCTTGATAGCTACCTTGTTTACCATAATCCTAAGCTTGTTGATATCCCTACCTATTGGGATTTTTACAGCGATTTATCTATCACAATATGCCAAAAACAAAGTTTTTATCAAGCTTGTAAGATTTTCAACAGAAATTCTTTCATCCATTCCTTCCATTGTCTATGGTTTGTTTGGATACTTGTTTTTTGTTACAAGCACAGGTCTGGGTCTTGGTATGGGTTACTCCCTTCTAGCAGGTTGCTTTACAGTTTCAATCATGATTCTTCCTACTATAATTAGAACAACAGAAGAAGCAATCCTCACTGTAAATCCCCTCCAAGCCCACGCCTCCCTTGCCCTGGGAGCGACTAAGATTCAGACAATCTTTAAGGTAGTCTTGCCAGATGCAATGGATGGAATCTTGGGTGGAATATTCCTATCGACAGGAAGAATAGTTGGAGAATCAGCGGCCCTAATCTATACCATGGGTACCCAACCTTCAATTCCAAAGGGACTTTTAAACTCAGCAAGGACAATGGCAGTACACATGTACGTATTATCATCAGAAGGCTTCCACGTCAATGAAGCTTATGCAACAGCAGTTCTTCTTTTGGTATTCGTCATAGCTATAAACTTCATATCAGCAAAGATTTCTAAGAAGCTTGTAGGATAGGAAGAAAGGATAATATTAATGGAAAATAAAGAAATAATAA
>CABQOK010000071.1 GCA_902465755.1 uncultured Anaerococcus sp. | reverse complement strand
TGATATTTCTTGGCTAATTTTCTGTATGCTTTTTTTATTTCGTTGGAACTTGCCTTTTTGTCAACTCCCAACACTTCATAATAATCTCTATATTTCATATTTACCTCCATCTTCTTTGACCATCTCTGACCTTAATAAAATTATACTAGGTCATTTATTTATTTCAAGATATATTAACTAATTTTCAAAAAAAGAATTCCCTATTATCTAGGGAACCCGTATCTTTAATGATCATATTTTATTAATGAAATTACATCGTAATCTTTTAAGTAATCTCTTCCTTTTAGTTCAGTAAGTTCTATTAAAAACTCGAAGCAAACTACCTTACCACCTACAGCTTCGACTAGCTTTGCTGCAGCCTTAGCAGATCCTCCTGTTGCAATCAAATCATCCAAGATGACAACTTTTTCGCCTTCTTCTAGTGCATCTTTGTGCATTTCTAATTCATTGGAACCGTATTCTAATTCATAAGAAACTTTTTCGATTTCTCCCGGAAGCTTTCCAGGTTTTCTAATTGGAATGAATCCCTTAGAAAGCCTATCAGCAAGAGGAGCTCCAAATATTAGTCCTCTCGATTCAATACCTGCAATATAGTCGAAATCTTAGTCCTTAAGATGATCTTCAAGCTGATTTATTGTTTCCTTAAAGGCATCCTTATCTCTAAGTAGTGTTGTAATATCTTTAAAAGAAATTCCTTCTGTTGGGTAGTCTTCTATCACTCTAATTTTTGATTTTAAATCCATTTATTCCTCCACTCATAAAATCTCTATATAATATAATACCCTAATAAGCAAAGTTATATAGATAATCGCTTCTTATTTCTTCAATCGACTCATCATAGACTTCAAAGTAGCTTGTATCATCTTCATAGGTCACGAAACCTTCTAGCCTAACCATATCAATATCTGACTTATCTAAGGATCTAAACGAAAAAGCAAGTTGGGAAAGCTTAGAGAATTTTATATTTGTCTTAATCTTATCTTGCATAGCCAAGTAAGCAATAGGAAGCTTAGGCAAATTTTTTGGCTTAGTCATCTCATTTATGAATTGCATCATAAAGTCTTGTTGGGTTGAAATCCTACCGAGGTCTGCATTTTCATAACCCTTCCTGAATCTAACATAGTTTAATGCTTCTTCTCCCGTAAAGTTATGAGTTCCAGGGCTTATATCCATAGCACTTGCCACATATTCGTCGACTTCAATATCTATTCCTCCTATAGCATCTATTCCTTCAACAACAGCCTCAAAGGGAATTACACAATAATAGGTTAGATTAATTCCCAAGAAATCTCTTATCGTCTGCATAGTCAAATCTATGCCCCCGTAAGAGTGGGCAGCATTTATTTTATCCATATATCCATTAATTTCGACCTTGCTATCTCTAGGAATAGAAATTAAATCGATAGACTTTTCATCTACATTCGCCTTAACTAGCATCAGTGTATCGGTCCTCGTTCCTGTCTCTTCCCCAGTACTATCTACTCCAGCAAGAAGAAAGAGAAATTCATCTCCATTTCCAGATATACTATCGTCATTATCATTTTTGACAAAATTAATAACTAGAATTATAGCGCTGAATAGAACTACAAACATCAAAAATATAAGTATAGACTTAAGAATATTTTTAAAACCTTTTTCCATATTAATCTCCTAATAAGATTATATGCTTTTTTATGCAAATTAAAATGGTCCTTTCATAAATAAATAGTAAGGTATGGAAGAGGTAATTATGTTAAATGACAAATTAGATTTATATTTAAAAGAAGGATATTATCCTTTTCATATGCCAGGTTCTAAGAGAAGCAAAGTACTAAGATCAGACCTTCCATATAAGAGAGATCTTACTGAAATCTATGGCTTCGATAATTTAAATGATCCAGAAGATATTTTTTTAAGCATGGAAAATAAATTATCCCAAATTTACGAAGTAAAGGAAGCTATTATATCTACAAATGGATCGACCTGTGGGATTCTTTCAACAATCAGAGCTTTGTGTAAGGATAATAAGAATATCTTAATCCAGAGATCTTCACATAAATCAGTCTACAATGCCTGTGAATTAAATTCACTTAGTGTTTCATATATAAATATAGTAACTGATAATCAATTAGCCATAAAAGATATAGATTATGAGGATCTGAAAGAGAAATTAAAAGAAAAAAACTACCAGGCCCTAGTATTGACTTCCCCTTCCTATGAGGGATATATCCTTGACCTTAACAAAATATATAAACTCTGTAGAGAAAATAAGACCAAGCTTATCCTCGATATGGCACATGGAAGTCACTTGCCACTGACGAATCTCTATGATAATTCATTTGATGTGGCAATTACATCCTTTCATAAGAACTTATCTGCCCTAACTCCTTCTGCAGCTGTCCTAATTAATGATATGGAGTATTTTGATGAGATAAAAAGAAATATGGCTATATTTCAGACATCTTCACCCTCATATGTTATTTTACAATCAATTGATGAAATGATAGGAAGATTTGAAAGATTTGACAGTCTTTATAAAGAACTTGAAGATAATATAGAAGATTTGTATAAATTAAAGCTAGATAACTTAGAACTAATAGATGACCCTAGAAAAGATAGAACTAAGCTTCTAATATCGACTAAAAACACAAATATTAGTGGAAGTGATTTAGAAAAACTTCTTAGAGAAGATAAAATCGAAATAGAAATGTCCTATCCTGACTACGCCCTATTAATTTCTACAATATTCGATACTAAAGAAGGATTCTATAGACTGAAAAAATCTCTTAAAAGGATTGATGGATTATTAAAAGAAGAAAATAAATCTTATAGATTAGATTTACCAATCCCTCAAAAGAAATTGGAAGTATATGAAGCAATATATTATAAGAAAAAAAATGTTAAGCTAGAAAATTCTATTGGACAGCTTGCAGGAGAATTTGTTTACGCCTATCCTCCAGGTAGTCCAATAATAGCTCCTGGAGAGATAATTGATGCAGATATTCTATCTACTTTTCATTATATGTTAGACAATAATATCCATTTAAACATTAAGGATGAATATATTCCCGTCTTAATTGACAAATAATTAAAAAACTGTTATTATAAAGGAAGTAAAGGAGAATATACATATGAAAAGAATTGTAACTTTAAATACTAGAAATCTCCACAAGAGCAAAAAACATGGTGGTTGCGGTGAATGTCAAACATCTTGCCAATCAGCATGCAAGACCAGTTGTGGTGTAGCTAATCAGGAATGTGTTAGCAAAAAAAATAAATAATTGTTTTTAGCTTATCTAGGATAATTCTTAGATAAGTTTTTTATTGTAGGAATTTTGTTAGATTATTCTCAATTCCTAGTAAAACACTATAGTAAATATAAGGAGTAATAATGATTCATCAATACAAGGCTAAAGGCTTTAATATTGTTTTAGATATATATAGCGGTTCCGTCCACGCAGTAGATGATGTGACCTATGATATTATCGAAAAATACGAGACTAAAGACAAAAATAATATTAAAAAAGAAATAATCGAAAAATATGAAATTAGGGATGACCAATTTGAAGAAGCCTATACTGAGGTAGAAGAACTAGAAAACGAAGGACTTCTCTTTACTGACGACATATACGAAGACCTTTCGATTGATATTACTAATAGACCGACGACAATCAAGGCCCTCTGCTTAAACGTCGCTCATACTTGCAATCTATCATGTGAATATTGTTTTGCAAAAGGTGGAAAATATTCCGGTCCAGATGCTATTATGACAATCGATGTGGCCAAAAAAGCTATTGACTTTCTTTTGGCAAATTCCGGTAGCCACTACAACTTGGACATAGACTTCTTTGGTGGAGAGCCTCTCTTAAACTTCGACCTAGTAAAAGAAACTGTTGATTATGCAAGAAATAAAGAAGAAGAATTTAATAAGCATTTTAATTTCACTCTTACTACAAACGGTCTTCTCCTGGACGATGAAGTCATAGACTATTTGAATGAAAATATGAAAAATGTGGTCCTATCCCTCGATGGAAGGAAGGAAAAGCACGACCAATTCAGAAAGACCTTAAACGGTAAGGGCTCCTTCGATGCCATAGTTCCAAAATTCCAAAACTTCGTTAAAAAACGTGGCGATAAGGAATACTACATGAGGGGAACTTTCACAGCAAATAATCTTGATTTTACAGAAGATTTGAAAACATATCTTGACCTAGGCTTTACTAGAACTTCCCTTGAGCCAGTCGTAGGAAAGTCTGATGAGCCTTATGCCTTAAAAGAAGAACATTTAGATAAAATCTACAGCGAGTACGAAAAACTTGCAGATATGTTAATGGAAAAAATTGATAAGAATGAAGATTTTATCTTCTACCATTACATGATTGATTTAGAAAATGGACCTTGCGTCCACAAGAGAATCTCTGGTTGTGGGTCAGGAACTGAATATATGGCTGTTACTCCAACAGGAGAGCTCTACCCTTGCCATCAATTCGTAGGAAATCCTGATTTTATTATCGGAAATATAAATGATGGAATCCAAAACAAGGACTTGGTAAATCAATTTAAAACTTGTAACTGTTATTCCAAAAATGAATGTAGGTCATGTTGGGCAAATATGTATTGCTCTGGCGGATGTGCTGCCAACTCCTACAATGCTACAGGAGATATAAATAATATCCATGAATATTCTTGTAAACTTTTTAGAAAAAGAATAGAGATGGCAATTGCTGTTAAAATATATGAATATATGAAAGAATCCGAAAAAGAATTTGCATAGAAAAATAGCGCCGATTAATACCGGTGCTATTTTTTAGATTCTTCTTTTTTAATTTTATTTTCTTTGACAATCTTGGTCTTAGAGAATTCTTCTCTTTCCTTCTCCTCTATGCTTTGAGATATGGTCTTGATCATTTCCTTGTATTTTGGAATTTGTACCTTATCCAAACTATTTACTTTCTTGCTTGTCTTTTTAATCTCTCTATCCAAAGAATTAATTGTAGTATCAAGCTCAGCAAGCTTAAAAATCTTAGATCTTAGCTTATTAAAAGAAAGTATAGCCTCATCAAAACCAGCATTAGTTTCATAAAATGAATAGGATAAGTTAAGCTTAACATCTTCAAAGTGAATTTCAGATATTTCTGTCTGCATGAACTTATCAACTTTTAAGCTAATGCTGTTATCTATTGGCACAGTCTTTGATATGGAATCAAGATCCGATTCACCAATGCTTACCAAGACTTTTTTGAAATCATGGCTGACCTTTTTGATCGTCTCATTTACCTTTTCATTTAAATCATTACGTTCTTTTATCTTGGAATCATAAGCTCCAATCAAGGCCTTTCTCTTCTTATCGAGTATGTCGTATCCACCCTCTAAGAGATTTAGTTCTTCTTTTGCCTTGATTAGATTGGCCTTTGTAGCTGCAACATTATTCGTTTGCATACTATTCACCTATAAACTTATCTAGATTCTCTTTAGAAACTCTGTGAAGCTCATTTCTTGGAAGGATTTTAAGAATTTCCCAACCTAAATCTAGAGATTCATCGAGTTCCCTATTTTCATCCTTATCTTGGGCTAAGAATCTTCTTTCGAATTCATCTCCGAAAAGTAAATATTTCTTATCAACATCAGACAAATCATCTTCACCAACAATTTGAGAAATATTTCTAACATCTTGAACCTTAGAATATGATTCATAAAGTTGGTTCATTAGATCTTCGTGGTCAGCCCTTGTATAGCCCTCACCTATACCGTCCTTCATAAGCCTTGATAAGGAAGGAAGTACGTTTATTGGAGGATAGATTCCCTTATTAGACAGAGATCTGTCAATTACAATTTGTCCCTCTGTTATATAACCTGTAAGGTCGGCCACAGGGTGGGTTATATCATCATTAGGCATGGTAAGTATTGGAATAAGTGTTACAGATCCCTTAACTCCCTCAATCATGCCTGCTCTTTCATATAAAGAAGCAAGGTCTGAGTAAAGATATCCAGGATAGCCCTTCCTTGAAGGAACCTCTCCCCTTATAGATGAAACTTCACGTAGAGCTTCTGAATAAGATGTCATATCAGTGACTATAACAAGTACGTGATAGCCCTTCTTGTAAGCTAAATATTCTGCTGCTGTTAGGGCACATTTAGGAGCGACAAGTCTTTCCATTATTGGAGAGTCAGCAAGGTTTTGATACATTACAACCTTATCACGAACTCCTGCCTTGTTGAAGGCATCTTCAAAAAACATTGCTTCGTCTTTCTTAATCCCCATAGCGGCAAAAACAAAGCAAAAGTTCTCATCTGTCTTAAGCTTAGCTTGTCTTACAATTTGAGCTGCAATCTCGTTGTGTGAAAGACCAGATCCAGAAAATATCGGTAGCTTTTGTCCACGGATAAGGGTTGTTAGAGTATCAATTGAAGATATTCCTGTTTGGATGAAGTCTCTTGGGTACTCACGTGCTACAGGATTTAGTGGAAGTCCCTCTACTGAATACTTATCATCAGAATAGATATCTCCACCATTGTCTATTGGTTCTCCTATTCCGTTAAAGCTCCTACCAAGTATTGATTCATCGAGAGGAATCTCTAAAGGTTTTTCATGAAAACTCACTACTATGTCATTTAAGGAAAACTCTTCTGTATTACCAAAAACTTCAATAGTTACAGTATCGATTTTTACAACTTGACCTACAAAGTCCATCCCCAAAGCGTGAACAGAAACTACTGCCTTGTAGGCTACATCTGTAACTTTTTCTATTTCAATCATAGATGATTCAATTTTTCTAATCTTAGTATATTCTTTTCTCATCTATAAACCTTCCTTCACACTTACAAAATGATTGTTGATCTTTGAATTAAGATCAATAAAATTATCCAACTCGTCATTTTTAATATTATATTTCATTTGAGTAATCTCATTAATAAGATTTGGATCAAATATAGCCTTATGGCTAAGACCATCACTAATAGCTGCTTTACTCTTTTGGTAATAATTATAAATTATGTCGAGCATCTTAACTTGTTTTTCAAGCGGAACATACTTATCTATATCATTGTAAGCATTTTGTTGTAAGAAGCCA
>CABQOK010000070.1 GCA_902465755.1 uncultured Anaerococcus sp. | reverse complement strand
GCTTCCTTTGTGGTCATGGTCCTATCATCTATTATAATTCCGCCCCAGCTTTCTGTATCTATATCTGAGTTGGTGTTTTTGATAAGTGGATTAGGTGATTGGCCAATGGCGATTATTACAGATTCAAACTCACATTCTTCAAATTCACCTGTAGCTATCGGGCGTCTCCTGCCAGATTTATCTGGCTCTCCTAGTTCCATTTTCTCAAGCTTTACCTTCTTAACCCAGCCATTTTCTCCTATGATTTCTACAGGATTGTGAAGATTCATAAACTTGATACCTTCTTCTCTGGCATGGTGGCTTTCTTCGATTCTTGCAGGCATTTCTTCGAAGCTCCTCCTGTAGACAACAGTTACATCAGCTCCCATTCTTTTGGCAGATCTTGCTGCATCCATTGCCACATTTCCTCCACCTACTACACATACTTTCTTTCCTATATGGACTGCCGTGTCATATTCAGGGAACTTGTAGGCCTTCATGAGGTTCATCCTTGTTAAAAATTCGTTAGCTGAATATACTCCATTTAAGTTTTCTCCAGGAATACCTAGAAATCTTGGAAGACCTGCTCCAGTAGAAAGGTAGATCGCTTCAAATCCCTGATCGAAGAGGTCTTTTATAGAAATTGTCCTTCCTACGATCGTATTAGTCTGAAGTTTGACACCTAGACCTATTACGTTTTTAAGCTCTTTTTGGACGAGTTTTTTAGGAAGTCTAAACTCTGGTATACCATACATTAAGACACCTCCAGCTGTATGGAAGGCATCGAACATAACTACTGAGTAGCCTCTTTTGGCAAGGTCAGCTGCGGCAGAAAGACCAGAAGGGCCAGCCCCTACTACTGCGACTTTCTTGTTTACGCTAGTTACTTCGATTGGCTTGTTGTATTTTTTATTATTTCTATAATCTGCAACAAATCTTTCAAGTCTACCGATTCCTACAGGTTCGTCCTTTATGCCTCTCGTACACTTTCCTTCACATTGAACCTCTTGGGGGCAGACCCTACCGCAGATTGCAGGAAGATTGTTGGTCTCTGCTATTTTGTCGTAAGCTCCATCTAGGTCGTCTTCAAGAATCAAATGGATAAAGTCTGGGATTTTTACTCCTACTGGACAACCTGATACACAAGGCTTGTTTTTACATTGGACACATCTGCTAGCTTCTTCCTTGGCCATCTCTAATGCATAGCCAAGACTTACCTCGTCGAAATTTTTATTTCTTACATCAGGGTCTTGTTCTGGCATTGGAACTTTTGTTTTTGCCATATTAAACTTAGCCATTTCTTACCTCCCCTGTTAGCTTGCATATATGTTCACGCTCTTCTGTGGCATAGTTTCTTGACCTATTCATAGCTTCATCGAAATCAACCAGGAATCCATCAAAGTCTGGACCATCTACACAGGCAAACTTCATTTCGCCTCCAACTGTAAGCCTACAGCAGCCGCACATGCCTGTTCCATCAACCATGATAGAGTTCATTGAAACTGTGGTAGGAATATCGTGTGGTTTTGTTACCTTGACTACATTTTTCATCATGATTGCAGGACCAATGGTAAGGACGTGGTCGTATTTTTTTCCTTCTTTTATGAGATCTTCTAGAACTTGAGTTACAAATCCTTGTCTGCCATAAGATCCGTCGTCTGTTGTTATGTATAAATTATCTGAAGAAGCTTTTAGCTCATCTTCTAGGATTATTATATCCTTATTCTTAAAGCCCATTATCACATCGACATTAGCTCCGATTTCATGAAGGTATTTGGCTTGGGGATAGGCAATAGCTGTACCCAATCCTCCTCCAACGACACAGACATTTTTGCCTTTTAGATAATCAAGCTCGGTAGGTTTTCCTAGTGGACCTACAAAGTCAAGGAAGCCATCTCCTGCCTTTAGGGCATTCATCCTCATTGTAGTACCACCGACGATTTGGACAATAATAGTTACATTTTCATCATCTGTTGATGAGATAGTAAAGGGAACTCTTTCGCCTTTCTCATCAAGTCTAAGAATAATAAACTGGCCAGGCAAGGCTTTTTTTGCAATAGCTGGTGCCTTGACAACAAATTTAATGGTATTCTCATTTAGATTAGTTTTTTCTATAATTCTTGCCATAAGATCCTCCTAATATAATATTATCAAATACTAAACTAATTTACAATAAGGGTGCAAAAGTATAGGGAAATAGTAGAGTATATATTATTGATATTATTGAAAGGAAGGAGAAATATGACAGAGAAAAAATACACGAACAAGTATTTGCTTAAAAGATTTATACCTTATTATAAGCCTTACAAGAAAATACTTATTATAGATTTATTATCAGCTGCTCTTACGACCATAAGTCAGCTAGTCCTTCCTCTATTGCTATCCTACCTAACAGATTGGGCTCAGTTAGGCCTTCTCGATATGCCTAGGCTAGGAAAGGTCGCTCTAATATATCTTGCGACTAAGTTTATAGAGGTTGTGTCAAGATTTATTATGCAATCCTATGGTCACATAATGGGAGCATTTATTGAAAAAGATATGAGAGGGGATGTCTTCTCCCATCTTTTGACAATGGATACGGAGTTTTTCAATGAGGCCAAAATTGGCCAGCTTATGGCAAGGATGACTACAGACTTAAACGAGATTACAGAATTCTCCCACCATGTACCGGAAGAATTCTTAGTAGCAGCTATTAAGCTTGCTGTATCCTTTGTAGTCCTTCTAACTATCAACTGGCAACTTTCCTTAATTATATACATTCTAATACCAATTATGTATATATTCTCTAGAAAATCTAGACAAAAGTTTAGGCAAGCTACTATGAACACAAGAAAGCAAATCGGTGCTATCAATTCGGGGATCGAAGATACCCTTCTTGGAATCAATGTTGTAAAGAGTTTTGCCAACGAAGATATAGAAAAGGAAAAGTTTGGCAAAGAAAATGAGAAGTTTGCCGATATCAAGAAGGACCAATATTTTAATATGGCCAAATACTTTAGCGTAAAGGATGCCTTTTCTGGATTCATGTATGCAGTATTAATCCTAGTCGGAGGGATTTTTGTAATCCAAAAGCAAATCACTGCAGGAGATCTTATAGCCTTTACTATGTATCTAAATATGCTAGTTGCAACCATCGAAAGGCTAATTAACTTTACCGATACTTATGAGAGAGGAACAACTGGTATCGAAAGATTTGTCCAAATCATGAATCTCGATAGGGATATATATGATAAGGATAAAGCAAGTAAATTAGAGGATGTCAAGGGAAAGATTGAATTCGACCATGTTTATTTCAAATACCCTGAGACAAAAGAGGAAGATCCTTACGTCCTAGACGATATGTCCTTTACAATTGATGTAGGAGAAAATATAGCCCTAGTTGGTCCATCTGGTGCAGGAAAGACTACTATATCTAAGCTAATCCCAAGATTTTATGATGTAGATGATGGTGCTATTAGAATCGATGGGGATAATATCAAAGACCTAACCATCGACTCCTTAAGAGATAATATAGGAATAGTCCAACAAGATGTCTATCTTTTCAGTGGAACTATTAAGGATAATATCAAATACGGTAAGAAAGATGCCACAGATAAAGAAATCGAAAAGGCAGCAGAGCTTGCAGGAGCCTTGGAATTTATCAAGGACTTACCATATGGATTTGATACCTATATAGGAGAGCGTGGGGTTAAGCTTTCAGGTGGACAGAAGCAGAGAATATCTATAGCTAGAGTATTTCTCAAAAATCCACCAATACTAATACTAGATGAGGCGACTAGCGCCCTTGATAATAAGAGCGAGGCTATAGTTCAATCATCTCTAGAAAAATTGAGCAAGGGAAGAACAACCCTTACCATAGCCCACAGACTTTCTACAATAATAAATGCAGACGAAATCTTAGTCTTAACCTATGATGGTATAGTAGAAAGGGGAAACCACAAGGACCTCCTTGCCAAAAAGGGAGTCTACTATAATTTATATAATTCAAACAATACAGACTTGTTTGGATAAGATGGAGCAGGGAGACCTGCTTTTTCTTTGGGGACTTTCAAATAAAGTAGTTTATTAACAAACTTTACTTAAATACGATGATTTTATTAGCTTCAAGTCGTATAATCCTATAGTAGATAAGGAGATAATATGGGAAAATTTTTCGGTAAGATTTTACATGTACTCGCCACTATTTTGGGCAGTATATTTAATCTATTAATAAACATAATGAATGTAATAACCATGACCTTTGAGGGAATCAGGCAATTACTCATGCTTATATTTGTATTTGGTTGTTCGACATTTTTCTTCTTCCCGGTCTTGGCCTTGGCCATACCTAGGAAATGGTGGACAGTTATATTTATAATATTAATCATTCCAATCCTTGGTCCAAAGTTCATATCCATGCTCAAATACGGAAACTACACACTAACGGAGTGGATGTATGATAGGGCGGATTCTTTAATGACAGGAAGAAAAGTTGGCTACGATTCAATTTCTGATTATTCTAACAAGTATAAGTTTGAAAGAGAAGAAGAAAGAAGAAGGGCGGCCGAGGAAGCTGCAAGAGCTCGTCAGGAGGAAATGAATAGAAGATTCGAGGAGATGTTTAGAGGCTTTAGCTACACAAATATGAACCAAGGAAATTGGAATTCCTATAATACGAATTCAAGTTATAGCAATATGACAAATGACCTTGGCTTTAAGGAAAAGTACGAAAAAGCATGCAAGGTACTTGGAGTAGATTATCAAACAGATATCTATGAAGTTAAGCTCAACTATAGAAAGCTTGCCAAGAAATATCACCCTGACATAAACAAGGATCCAAGTGCAACAGAGAAATTCCAGGAAGTAAACGACGCCTACGAATTCTTGACAGAAGAAAATATCAATAAGTACAAGACGAACTACAGATGAGGTAATTATGACTACTGAAGCAATATCTAGCTTAGATCAGGCTGTTATCCTTTCAGAAATCGCATCCAACGCTGGAGCTATAATGCTAGCCAATGGTGCAGAAATTTATAGGGTGGAGGATACAGTAGAAAGAATAATAAGAAGCAAAAAAAACATCAAAGACGTAGATGTTTACTCTACTGCCAATGTCATAGTCCTATCTTTTTCCTTCAACCAGGAAATACACACCAATATCAGAAGAGTCAAATCTAGGACCTTTAACCTCTACTATATAAACAAAGTCAACTCATTTTCAAGAGAATTTGTAAGTGGAAAGTACAGCCTACAGGAAGCTCTAAGAGAACTAAATAAGATAAAAGCTGATCCTGGTTATCCTCTATCTTATCAAATATTTGGTTCAGCCCTTTCTGCAGCTGCCTTTACAATACTTTTGGGAGGAAAAATAACTGATATGCTAATTTCTTTCTTGGTAGGATTTATATCATATATAGTAAGCTTTCAGTTTCAGGAGGCAAAGTTCGGATTCTTTTTGGTAAACTTTATTGCAGGTCTAGTGGTAAGTTTAATCACGGTGACCTTTAGACTCTTCCTACCTTATATAGCGGTAGATAAAATTGTAATAGGATCGATGATGGCCTTCCTTCCAGGAATCACTCTAACAAATGCCATGAGAGATCTGATGAGTGGGGATGTAACAAGTGGACTTACTGGAGCTACAACTGCTATCCTAGTATCTACCGCACTAGCCCTTGGAGTTGCTATGCCAATAACTATAGCAACTTATATTAGATAAGGAGGATAAATGTATTTGTACGAATTTATAGTATCTTCCATAGCAGCTATAGGATTTGCTTTAATATTTCAAGTTCCCAAAAAACCACTATTAATATCTGCCTTAAACGCAGGACTCGGATGGATGATCTACAAAATGACAATAGCCTATACAGGATCTGTATATATAGGAACATTTCTTTCAGCCTTTGTCATATCTTTCATATCAGAATTCTGTGCAAGATATTTCAAATTTCCTGCCTTGGTCTTTATCGTTCCTGGTGTAATCAACCTTTGCCCAGGAGAAGCAATATTCAATACGATGAAATACTTTATCGATAACGAAAGCGCCTTGGTTCTTCTAACCCTATCTAAGGCCCTTGCAATAGCTGGAGCGATATCCTTTGGAATACTTTTATCGTCTTCATTTTCTAGAAATATGAAAAACTTCAGAAGAAGAAAAGTTAAGAGAACGAACTACTTAAACTACTTTAGGAGGAAAAAATGAAACAAATTATATATCTAGCAGGCGGATGCTTCTGGGGAGTAGATGCCTATTTTAAAGAAATAGAAGGAGTAGATAAAACACAAGTAGGCTATGCTAATGGCTTAACAGAAGATACCTTCTACGAAAATCTCAAAAACTCAGACCATGCCGAGACAGTAAAAGTTACCTATGACGATAGTAAAATTAGCCTAGAAAGATTGCTCGAATATTTCTACTACATTATAGATCCATTTTCTGTAAATAAACAAGGCGGGGATATGGGAAGACAATACAGGACTGGAATCTATTCAGAAGATGGAAAGACTCTAGAAAAAGTAAGGAAATTCTTAGAAGAAAAACAAAAAAACGAAGAAGAACAAATCCAAGTAGAAGTAGAAAAACTAAAAAATTATATAAAAGCAGAAGAATACCACCAAGATTATCTAAAGAAAAATCCAAATGGCTACTGCCATGTCAATCTATTAGATAGGCCAGACTTCAACTAAAGTGCTAATAAAACATAGATATCCTGTAATAAAAACAGGGTATCTTAATTTTTTTAAGAAAAAATTTGACATGGCCAAAAATCCATGGTATTATATAACAGTCGGCGAGAGCTGATGGAACCAATTAAATTAAATAAACAATAACATAACCTAAAATTCTTTTGAAATAAAGGATTACAAAATTTAAATCACGCATTTGATTAAGTCAGATGTAGATGAAAGAGTCAGAATTAGCCTGTCCGGCTCCTAGAGGACCCTCCACGGAGTGGCCGAGGACGAAGGACGAGGAAAGACTTTCATAACAGACTATTTATGAGAGTTTGATCCTGGCTCAGGATAAACGCTGGCGGCGTGCATAACACATGCAAGTCGAACGATGAAGCTTAAATGATCTCTTCGGAGTGACTCTAAGTGGATTAGTGGCGGACGGGTGAGTAACGCGTGAGTAACCTGCCTTACACAAGGGGA